>CAZKFU010000024.1:0-9252 GCA_964552165.1 uncultured Acidimicrobiaceae bacterium | reverse complement strand
GCCGCAGAGCCTCATGCATGGCATCCTCACCCTCCACGACAAGATCATGAAAGGGGAGATAAACCGATGAACGACGACATCGTGCGGGGGCTGGTGGGCGGGATCGAAGGCGCCGACATGGAGGAATCGGCGGGCCAGCAGGTGGCGCGAGTGCCGTCAGCCGCCTGGTTCGACTTCCATCGTGCCGCCAAGGAAGCCGGATTCGAGATGTGCGTGGACGTCACCGTCGTCGACTGGTTGCGGGAGAGGCGCGACCGATTCGAAGTGGTCTCGAACCTTCTCTCCATGGAGCACGGGCTCAGGCTCCGAGTGAGCACCTCTGTCCCTGCGGCCGATCCGACCCTGGCCTCGCTGGTCCCGTTGTGGGCGGGAGCCAACTTCCTGGAGAGAGAGGCTTTCGACATGTTCGGGGTCGTCTTTGTGGGTCACCCCGACCTCACCCGCATTCTCATGCCCGACGATTGGGAGGGGTATCCGTTGCGGAAGGACTACGGCGTGGGATCGGTGCCGGTCCAATTCAAGAGCGCGCACCAGGTGCACTGATGGCCGAGAAAGCGGGCGGCCCCGAGACCCTCGATGTCTGGGTGGCGGGAACCGAGGATCAGTTTCACCCCACCGACGAGGGAAGCCAGGAGATCGGCACGTCCGAGTCCGAGGCGCGGCTCGCCGAGCAGTACGGCCGTGTCGTCGAGGACGACCCGTTCCTCGATGACGAGTCCTCCGCTGAGGAGCGGATGATCCTCAACATGGGGCCACAGCATCCATCTACCCACGGCGTCCTCCGGCTCCAGATCGAGCTCGAGGGCGAGATCATTCGCCGCACCAAGCCCATCATCGGTTACCTCCACACAGGAATGGAGAAGACGGCCGAAGAGCTCACCTTCATGCAGGGTCCCACCAACGTCACTCGAATGGATTACCTGGCGCCCTTCCACAACGAGCTCTGCTACTCGCTGGCGGTGGAACGGCTCCTGGGAATCGAGACTCCCCCCAGAGCAGATGCCATCCGGATACTTATGACCGAGCTCAACCGGATCAGCTCACACCTGGTTGCCTTGGCCACCAACGGCCTAGACGTCGGTGCCCTTTCCATCATGACCTACGGGTTCAGGGAACGGGAGATGCTCCTCGATTTCTTCGAGAAGACGACCGGCCTCCGCATGAACCACAACTTCTTCAGACCCGGAGGCGTCGCCGCCGATCTCCCGCCAGGGTGGCGGGACGACGTTGCCGCCATTGTCGCCGAGATCCCCCGGCGAATACGTCAGTACGACGACATGTTGGAGGACAACCCCATCTGGCTGTCGCGGACCCAGGGGGTGGGGGTGATCACCGCCGCCGAGTGCGTTGCCTTCGGCATCACCGGCCCGACCCTGCGGTCCACGGGGGTCGGATGGGACCTCCGCAAGAGCTTTCCCTACTCGGGGATCGAGAAATACGAGTTCGAGGTGCCGGTCAGGTCCAACGGCGATGTCTACGACCGGTACCGGGTGCGAATCGAGGAGATCGGCGAATCGCTGAAGATCGTGGAGCAGGCTGCCGACGCCATGCCCAAGGGCGACTACCGCGTCGACGACCGCAAGGTGACGCCACCTCCCCGGGCGAGAATCGACGAGTCGATGGAGGCTTTGATCCACCATTTCAAGATCTTCACCGAAGGCTTCAAGGTCCCTCCCGGCGAGACTTATGTCGCCGTGGAGTCCCCCCGGGGCGAGCTGGGTTGTTTTCTCGTGTCCGATGGCAGAGGAAAGCCCTATCGGATGCACACCCGCGCTCCCTCGTTCACCAACCTTCAGGCGTTGCCCATCATGATGGCCGATTCGCTCGTCGCCGACACCGTCGCCACCATCGCCTCGCTCGATCCGGTGATGGGCGATGTAGATCGGTAGGGAGCAACCCCCATGTCCATTGCCGCGATCGTTCTCGCCGCCGGAGCATCGCGCCGTCTGGGCAGACCCAAGCAGATCGAGCCGTGGGGAGAGACCACGTTGCTGGGGCATGTGATCGCCCAGACAACGAGGTTGCCCGTCGATGAGGTCTGGCTGGTCTTGGGACACGAGATGGACACCGTTTTGGCGAACATCGACCTCGAGGGTTGCGGCGTTGTCGAAAACCCGGAATGGGAGGAGGGGATCGCCTCGTCGCTGCGCGTGGGTCTGGACGCTGTCCATCGCATGTCGGATGCGGACACGGCTTTGATCGTGATAGGTGATCAGCCTCAGATCGACGGTGAGGTCGTCGAGGCTCTGATCGAGTCGCATCGAAGGGTCGGGCTGCCGGTCACGATCCCCAAGTACCGGTATGCATGGGGCAATCCGGTGTTGGTCGATCGTTCATTGTGGCCCCGCCTGATGTCCCTGGAGGGCGACGACGGGGCCAAGAGGTTCTTTCAAGCGCACCCACAATGGGTGAACGAGCTCTGGATCCCGAGCCCGCCGCCTCGGGATGTCGACACCGATGACGACATCGCCGAATTGAGGCCCCGGCTCCCAGGCTGACGCCCGATCCCATGGCCTAGAGTTGGCAGAGATTCTGTTGGAGCGGAGTACCTGTCAGTGACTCAGATCGGCAAGTTCGGTGACATCACCGCCAAGGAGGCCACCAGGTTGAGAAAGGCTGGCGTGCGCACCACCGGCAGCTTGCTACGACGGGCAGCCACCCGAAGGGGGCGCACCGAGCTCGCCGCAGCCACCAGCATCCCTCCCCGACAGCTACAGCGATGGGCGAACCAGGCGGCACTGCTCGAGCTTCCCGGGTTGGGGTCCGAGTACGGCAAGCTGCTGTTCGCCGCCGGAGTGGACACGGTTAAGGACTTGCGGCGCCGCAATGCCACCGCGCTGTTGGCAAAGATCATCGGGCTCAACGGTCAGAAGCGTGTGGTCAGACGGCTCCCTACCGAGGCAATCGTCCAGGGGTGGATAGATGCCGCCAAGGAGATGGAGCCTCGCATCTCGTAGGCGGGGGACAACCAGCCCCGGGGAAAAGAAAGGGGACCCATCGGGTCCCCTTTCCGTGTTGTTGAGGAGGTGAGCTCAGGAAGCCTCGGAGGAGGTCTTCGCAGCGCTCGTCTTGGCAGCGGTCGACCCGGTGGCCTTGGCTGCCGAAGTCTTGGCTGCCGAAGTCTTGGCGGCCGGCTTCTTGGCGGCCGGCTTCTTGGCGGCCGAAGTTTTGGCGGCCGGCTTCTTGGCGGTGGTCGCTTTCACGTCCTCCGACGGGGCACCGGTGACGGGCCTGTCGGGTCGAAAGCTGTGGCGCCAGGTGGAGATCATGTCCTCGAGCTGGTCGCGCAGTTTGGTGACCTGCTCCTTGGCCTGGTCGAAGTCCACCTTGGCGGTGATCTCGTCGACGACCTTGCCTTCGGTGATCCTGGTCACGACCTTCTCTCCCTCGGCTGCCCAGTTGGCGATCGCCTTCTCCGCGCTCTTGGAGAGGTCGGTCTTCTCCGAGGCGAGCTTCTGGCGAAGATCGCCAACCCGCTCGCTTACTGCCTTGGCGGCGACGACTGGCGCCCCCACCGCGGCGTACAGGACGCTCTTGGTTTGCATTCTCATCACTCCTTGTGTCGGGTGTCCTCGCCGGGCAACGCCCTGACGAGGTTTCTGTACATGTCGAGCAGAAGTTGTTTCTGACTCGTGTCGAGGTTTTCGTCGGCCTCGATGGCCTCGAAGAACGATGGCGCCTCAACGCCTTCATCGATGAGACCCGCTCTCGCATAGAGAGTGTTGGCCGATATCTCGAGTGCCCGGGACAGCCTCTTCAATATCTCGGCAGAAGGCTTGCGTATCCCCCGTTCGATCTGGCTCAGATACGGGTTCGAAATCCCCGCGTTCTCCGCCAGGCGCCGGAGGGAGAGGTTGGCTCGTGTCCGCTGGTTGCGGATGAACGTGCCGAGATCGAGGTGCTTGCTGTCGTTCACTTGTTGCAAGCATAGAGCTAGATGCTCGCAATAGCAAGCATCAGCTAGCACTTCGGGCGGGAAAGGCACGGCTACCGTTTCCGCCGTGATAGTGGTCATGCGAGCCGGAGCCACACCGGAGCAGATAGCCGAGATAGTTAGCCGGCTCGAAGGGGTTGGCGGTCAGCCACATGTCTCATCGGGCACCCACCGAACCGTTATCGGCGCCGGGGGTGATCGCACCGCCTTCGAACAGTTCCAGTGGGAGGCGCTCCCCGGTGTCGAGAAGGTCATCCCGGTGATCGAGGAGTACAAGTTCGTAGCCCGCGACAATCATCCCGAGGGCTCTGTCGTCGCCGTCGGCGACGTTCGAATCGGGGGTGGCGGTTTCACCGTCATCGCCGGTCCTTGCGCGGTGGAGAGCCGCGATCAGCTCTTCAAGACCGCGGAGGCGGTCAAGGACGCCGGGGCGTCGATACTCCGCGGCGATGCCTTCAAACCCCGATCGTCGCCATATGCCTTCCAGGGAATGGGGGAGAAGGCGCTGGAGCTCCTGGCCGAGGCGCGGCAAGAGTTCGGGCTGCCATTTGTTGCCGAGGTCATCGACCCCCGCGACGTCGATCTCGTCGCCGGGTACGCCGACCTGGTTCGGGTGGGGACCCGCAACATGTCGAACTTCCCCCTCCTTGCGGAGGTCGGGCGCCAACCGCGGCCAGTGCTCCTCAAGCGGGGCCGAACGGCAACGGTCTCGGAGTGGCTCAACGCCGCCGAGTACGTCTACAAGGAAGGCAATCACGATGTGGTGTTGGTCGAGCGCGGGATCCGCACCTTCGAGACGGCAGCTCGCAACACACTCGACCTGACGGCGGTGCCGCTTCTCCGGGGCATGACTCATCTCCCCGTCCTGGTCGACCCGTCGCATGCCACCGGTAAGCGCGACCTGGTGCCTCCATTATCCAAGGCGTCCCTGGCGGTGGGAGCCGATGGGTTGCTGGTCGACGTCCATCCCACACCCGACATGGCTCTGGTGGATGGAGCACAAGCGCTGCTGCCCTCGGAGTTCGAGCAGCTGATGGGCGAGCTGGCGGCGATGGCCGCCGTCTTGGGAGTTAGATGGTGAGCCCCGGCTACTAGGGCCGGCGGCTGCTCTGGGAGTCGAAGAACTGTGCCTCGAAGACACGACGGGCGCGCCGCGTCGCGCGTCGGTAGTCATCTCGCAGATCACCGGCGCGGTCGTATCCCAGCGAAGCGGCAAGCGCTGCCAGCTGTCGAGGTTGGTTGGGAAGCGAATCGGTTACCCGACCCCGCTGCAGGTGGAGCCGCATTCGCACCCTGGTGCAGAAGCGGTAGGCCTCGGCGAGGGCGTCCCCGTCGCGTTCTTCGAGGAGGCCCCCCCCCACCAGCCTGTCGATGGCCTCAATGGTGCCCGCGGTACGGATCGAATCGTGCTTCCAGCCGTGGCGAAGCTGCAGGAGTTGCACTGCGAATTCGACGTCGACGAGACCACCGGGCCCGAGCTTGAGGTGATAGTCAGGGTCTTCGCCGGGGGGAATCCTCTCGCTCTCCACCCGGGCCTTGATATGTCTGATCTCACGCACCAAGTGCTCGGGGAGCGGTCGGGACCAGATGGCTTGGCGGCGAATCTCGGAGAAACGTTGCCCCAGCTCGCTGTCGCCGGCGGCGGGGCGTGCCTTGATGAGTGCCATGTATTCCCAGGCGGCCGCCCAATCGGCATAATACGCGGCGAAGGAGTCGACGGTGCGGCCCAGCGGCCCCGCCTTGCCTTCGGGGCGTATGCCCGGATCGACCCGGTACGCCTCACCATGGGGGCTGGGATCTCCGAGGATGGCTGCCACCGCTGTCGCCTGCTGTAGCCCACGGTCACGGTCGGCAACATCGCTCAACACGAACATGAGGTCGAGATCGGACTCGTATGAGAGCTCATTCCCTCCCCACTTCCCCATGGCGACCACCGACAGGTCCGGCTCACCTCCTGAGGCGACCCTGAGCGCTGCCTCGACTGCGGCGTCGGCGGTCGACGTGAGTGCCCGGGCGGTCTCCTCCACCGGTGGGTCACCGAGGACATCCCAGGCGGCAATGCGAAGGCGCCTTCTGCGGACGAACCGACGAATCGTGCCCACCTTGTTCTCCTCACCCTCCCTGCTTTGGACGCGATCGAGAAGCCGCTGGGCCGCAGCCTGATCATCACCCAAGTCCTCGAGCAAGGCCTCCGAGGCGAGACGAGGCACGAACTCGGGAAGCCGATCTATGAGCGCTCCCATATAGCGGCCCGTTCCCAGCAAGATGGCGAGTCGCTCTCCCGCCACCGGGTTGTTCTGGAGAAGACCGATCAGTGGAGCATGATCCGGTGAGTTCGAGATCAGGAGCCGCAGTTGGTGGAGCCCAAGATCAGGGTCGGGACTCGATGACAGCCAATCCAACATCAGCGGGAGGATCTGTTGCATCAGCTGCGAGCGTCGTGTCAAGCCTCGCATCATCTCGACGATGGCGTTGGCGGCGGCATTGACGTCGGTGAAGCCAAGCGCCTCCAGTCTGTCTCGGGCTCGGGTCGTGTCGAGGCTGGCCATTGGTAGGTGAGCGAGCGAGTCGAGCACGGGTCGGAAGTAGATCCGTTCATGTAGCGACCTCACCCCCAACCGCACCTGGCGGAGGTGGTCCTCGAAGGCACTTCGGGCGTCGCCGCGGAGCTGGAGCGCACGGGCCAGCCGCTCACGGTGACTCTCGTTGGAGGGTATGACGTGGGTTTGTCGCAGATCCCACAATTGGAGCCCGTGCTCCAGCCGACGGAGCCACACGTAGGAGGCAGTCAGCTCCGAGACTTCGGCCTCGTCGAGATAGCCGCCGCCAGCCAGTGCCCGCAGGGCGGGGAGGGTGCCGGGGACACGTAACGCATCGTCGACCCGCCCATGAACCAGTTGGAGGAGCTGGACGGTGAACTCGATGTCGCGGATGCCGCCGCGGCCGCGCTTGACATCATTGGGATCGGCCAGGTCATCGGCTCGAGCGCGGAGGCGCCTGATCGCCCGCAGCGCGCCGGGGGCAAGGCCTCGAGCCGGCCACACCACCGTTTGGGCCCATTGCTCGAAGTCCTTCCCGAGCCGGGTGTCACCGGCGGCGAACCTCGCTTTGATCAAAGCTTGGACCTCCCAGGGCTCGGCCCATCGTTCGTGATACTGGCGGTAGGCGTCGAGGGACCGGGAGAGGGGGCCTGCCGCGCCCTCGGGGCGGAGATCGGCGTCGACCACGAATGCCCGGCCCTCGAAGCCTGGGGTTCCCAGCAAGGCGATGAACCTGCTGGCCACGGCTTGTGCCACCCGACCCGAGGCGGCGGGATCGGAGCCCGGGTCGTGGACGAAGACGACATCGATGTCCGACGAATAATTGAGCTCCTGTCCGCCCCACTTCCCCATGGCGATCACGGCCATCGGAACCGATGCCGCGTCCATGACGTCGGTGAGGGTCTGCCGCGCCGTTTCCAGTGCTCGCTCGGACACCTGGTCGGCGACGGCGGAGAATCGCCGTGTCGCCTCCTCGAGGTCGATGACCCCTCTTGCCTCGTCGCTGACGATCGACACCAACGATCGGCGAACGAACTCGGCTGGCGATGAGCCGACGTCACCGTCATCCAGCCACTCGGGGTGGCGGACGAGCGATTGCCCCAAGGCCCGCGAGAGCGAACAGATCACTGCCAGGCGCTCCAGCCGGTCGCCATGGTGGAAGTCGAATCCGGGGTTCGACACGACCACGGTGCCGAGACGCCGCCAGGCGGCCTCCGGCTCGGGGCCCTCTAGAAGGGCATCGAGCGCCGAGGCCGCCTTGGGGCTCTCATCCCAACCCCAGGAGCGCATCGCGGCGCCGATGTCGGAGGCAAGTCTCCTCTCCATCATCATCTCAGGCTAAGTGCCCCGATATCGTGAGGTCACCATGATGCGCGTGGCCGGAGCACAACTCGACATGGTCGTGGGCGATCTCGGCGGCAACGAGAGACGGATCGCGGCTGCGATGGAGCAGGCGGAGGAGGCGGGAGCGGACGTCCTGCTTCTGCCGGAGCTCGCGGTGACCGGCTACCCACCGGAGGATCTGGTGCACCGGTCATCCTTCGTCGACGACAACATCGAAGTGGTGCGTCGGCTGGCCCGCATCTCGGGGCGGACGACAAGCGTCGTAGGGTTCGTCGACTACGCCACCGAGGAACGGCGGGGCGCCGACGACTCTCAGCCTCGCACCGTTGCCAACGCCGCCGCGGTCATCTCCGGCGGAGCCCTCATCGGCAGCTATCACAAGGTCCTGCTTCCCAACTACGGGGTGTTCGACGAGGACAGGTACTTCGGGGTGGGCACCGATCCGGACCGAATCTGGCAGGTGGCGGGGGCACCGGTCGGAGTCTCGGTATGCGAGGACATTTGGGTGCCGGACGGTCCTCCCCATCAGCAGGCAAAGGCGGGGGCATCGATCTTGCTCAACATCAACGCCTCGCCGTTCCACCGGGGAAAGGCCCAGGAGCGTGAGGAGATGCTGCAGTCCCGGGCTCGAGCCTCGGGGGTGCCCGTTGTGTACCTGAACCAGATCGGGGGACAGGACGAGCTGGTGTTCGACGGCGCCTCAATCGTCGTCGCCGCCGACGGGACGATCATTCACCGCTCCCCCCAGTTCGAAGAGGACTTCTTTGTGGTCGACGTTCCACTTCCCGGGGAAAGGGTCCGCACTGGGATGCTGACGCCACTCCTCGTCCCACTCGAAGAGGTCTATACCGCATTGACCACGGGGCTGCGCGCCTACGTCACCAAGAACGGGTTCAAGCGGGTTGTGATCGGGCTGTCCGGTGGTGTCGACTCTGCCCTCACCGCCGCCGTTGCCGCCGACGCCCTGGGGGCGGCCAATGTTTGGGGGGTTGCCATGCCTTCGCGGTTCAGCTCGGACCACTCCCTCGAAGACGCCCAAGAGCTGGCGTCGAAGCTGGGTTGTGGTTTCGACGTCATACCCATCGACTCGATATTCGGAGCCTTTCTCGATGCCCTGGCCCCGGTGTTCGGGGAGATGCCGTTTGCGGTGGCCGAGGAGAACCTGCAGGCTCGGACCAGGGGGGCCATCCTCATGGCGCTGTCCAACAAGCTGGGCCCGATGGTCTTGGCCACCGGGAACAAGTCGGAGCTGGCGGCGGGCTATGCAACTCTCTATGGGGACATGGTTGGCGGATTCTCAGTCCTCAAGGACGTCTTCAAGACCGACGTCTATCGACTTGCCGAATGGCGAAATCGCGAGGGGACGGTGATCCCGAGGCGAACCATCGAGAAACCGCCCTCTGCCGAGCTTCGCCCCAACCAGCGTGACTCGGC
>CAZKFU010000023.1:0-9324 GCA_964552165.1 uncultured Acidimicrobiaceae bacterium | reverse complement strand
AGATCCACGCTGCAATGGCTGCATTGGGGGAGCGCGACGCCGAGGTGCTGATGTTGTGGGCCTGGGAGAGCCTCCAGCCCAGGGAGATGGGGGCGGTGCTCGGGATCTCGCCAAATGCCGCCGCGATCCGACTCCACAAGGCGCAGCGAAGACTGGGGGAGATCCTCACCGGAAATGATTCGCTTTCGGCCGGACAAATAGGGAGACGAAACCGAAAGGAGGAACGAGCATGAGCGATGAGCTGTTGCGACGGCTTCGGCGTGCCGACCCTGTTCCTTCCGACGTTGACGTAGACCCGATGGGAAGCGAGCGCTTCCACGCGTTGATGGAGGAGATCATGATCTCGACCAGCAAGTCCGAGGCCCAACCGCGGCCGGCCAGACCCTTAGCGCAGCGCCGGCGCCGACAGACTCTTGCCGTGGCCGCAGCTGCCACGGTGGTGCTGGGGGCGCTGGCCATCGCCAACCTCGACCGGGGTGGACCGCAGGAGGCGCCGCTAGCACTTTCCGTGGCCGCGGACGACGGCATGGCTATGTGCATTCCCTTCGACGTCGGATACCTCTCCGAGATGTCCGTCGCCTTTGGAGGCACCGTCACCTCGGCAACAGACGAGACCGTGGTGATCGAGGTCGACCGCTGGTTCAAAGGCGGCAACAGCAGCATCGTCGAGGTGACCGCTCCCATGGCGGGGACATCCATCCTGCTGGACGGGGTCGACTTCGAACCGGGTAGCCGCTACCTGATCACCGCCACCGACGGGGTCATCAACGTGTGCGGATTCAGCGGAGAGGCCACCCCCGAGCTCGAGGCGGCTTTCACGGAGGCTTTCCCGGCTTCATAAGGAGAGCGGCGGCGGGCCGGGAACCAACACTGGCCCGCCACTCATGGCGACACCACCGCTATGAAGACACTCGCTCCCCTGACCTGCGTGCCCGTCGGTTGGTGAGCACCGCTGCGAGAATCAGTTGGCTATGAGAGCGACGACCCTCTGGGTTCTACTGGCTCTGACTGTTGGGTGCGGCGCCGAACCCACCCAACAGGAACCCACCACCACTTTGGCAGCGACCTCGACGTCCTCCACTTCCACCACGACGACGACCACCACCAGCTCGACCACGACGTTGACGACCTCCACCACCCTCCCCGCGCCGGCGGCAGGGGAGGTCATGGCCGGGGTCATTGCCGAGCTCCAAACCACCGGTCCCAGAGTGGCCGGAAGCCCCGAGGAGCACCTGACGGCCGATTATCTGGCCAATCGGATCGATGAGCTGGGGCTCCCCATCAACGTCGACCATGTCCAGCTGCCAAACGAGCTCGGCTCCCGAAATGTGTGGACCACCATTGGTGAGGGACCGGCCACCGTGCTCCTGGGTGCTCACTACGACTCTGTTCCCGGGTCTCCGGGCATCGACGACAACGGGAGCGGCGTCGCCGTGCTCAGCGAGCTGATGACGCGGCTCGCCGCGGATCCACCGCAGACAGTCACCGTGATCATCGCCTTCTTTGGGGCCGAGGAGCGGCTCTCGGGGTATCCGGCGAGCGCTCACCACTATGGGTCGCGGCAAATGGCCAGCGACATGGAGGCACAGGGCGAGCTTCCCGACTTCATGCTCTCGGTGGACATGGTGGGTGTGGGCGATCGGCTACTGGCCGTCCGATACAACCAGACCGACCCCCTGGCCCGGGACCTTCTGGTCACCGCCGGGGCCAACGTCGGGGTGACCCTCGTTCCCGACTCGCGAGGTGATATCTCCGATCATGAAGGGTTTGCCCGCGCCGGGGTTCCCTCGGCATTCATGTGGCGGCCCGACAACCCCAACTACCACCGCCCTGGTGATGAGACCGTCGACATGAGTCTGCTACTCGAGGACCTGGCGATCGTGGAGGCTTTCCTCGAACTGGTGGGCTGAATGTTCCCGCAGCCGGGAAGGGGAATACGGGGCAGGGTCGAGCGGGGGCGTCTTGTCGCCGACGAGTGCTGCCAGCAGCGCGCCGTACGCCGGGGCGCATTGGATCCCGGTCCCGCCTTGGCCCACCAGCCAGTAGAAGCCGGGCGAGTCGGGATCTTCTCCGATCACCATCTCGCGATCGGGAGCAAAGGTCCGGAGCCCTGCCCACGATGAGTTGACCGTCCGGATCCCGATTGTGGTTGCCTCGTTGATGGCCTCGATGGCGAGTGCGACATCCTCCATGAGCGGCCTGGCGTCTCCCGGGGGTGATGGAGTCTCGTCCGCCAACGAGCACAGCAGTTGGGAGCCGTCAGGTTTGAGATAGAAATCGTTTCCGGCGTTGACCAACATCGGCCAACCCGACCAGGAGGCGTCTCCGGGTGCCATGAATGCGGTTCGCCGCAGAGGAGCCAAGCCCAGCGGCCTCGCCCCGGCAATGGACGCCATCACATCGCCCCAGGCGCCGGCGGCGTTGACCACCACCCGGCACGTGACCATTGCGCCATCGCCTGTGACCACCTTCCAGCCCTCCCCGAAATGCTCCATGGAAATGACCAGGCTGTTGGTCCGGATCTCGGCGTCCCGACGGCGCATACCGCGCACGAACGCCTGATGGAGGGCGGCGACATCGATCTCGCTGGCGTGCTCCTCGTAGGCGGCGCCGACGTGAATCTCGGATCTGAGCACTGGCACCAGCCGCCGCGCCTCCTCCGGGGAGAGGTGCTTGGTTCCAAAGGCTCGACCCTCCTCGAGGATCGAGTCCAGCTCCGCCGCCTGGTGATGACGAGCCACCCAGAGAAGCGGACGTGGCGTCAGCAGTGGTTGGTCGACCAGGTAATCGGGGGGGTTCATCAGGAAGCCCTCGCTGGCCGCGGCCAGGGGTCGGACCCCTTGCGCCCCGTAGTTGATGACGAACATCGCCGCAGAGCGACCGGTGGTGTGGTAGGCCAGTGTCGACTCCTGCTCGAGAAGAAGGACTCGATGATCGGGGGCCAGGTGGTAGCCGGCCGAGACCCCGGCGATGCCGCCGCCGATGACGACGATGTCGAACTCGGTCACGGGATGACGACGAGCTTTCCGATCGCCTGGCGATTGGCCACGAGTCGGAGGGCGTCGACGGCGGAATCGAGATCGAAGCCGGCATCGACCAAGGGTCTGATGCGGTCCTCGGACAACCACTCAAACAGCTTGGCGAAGTTGGCGGCGGCGGCCGAAGGATCCTCCTGGGTGAAGCGGCCCCAGAAAACCCCGATCACCGACACCCCCTTGAGCAGGGTGAGGTTGGTCGGTATCGAGGGGATGTCACCCGAGGCGAATCCGATGACCAGCAACCTCCCGCCCCAGCCGAGGGAGCGAAGGGCGGTCTCGGTGACGGCACCCCCCACCGGGTCGAAGACGACATCGATGCCACCGGGGGAGATTTCTTTGACAGCGTCGCGCAGCGAGATCAATTCATATCTGATCGTGGCGTCGGCTCCGTTGTCGGCGGCCACCCTCGCCTTCTCCTCGGAGGACACTGCGGCGACCACCCTTGCTCCCAATGCCTTGCCGATCTGCACCGCCGCCAACCCGACTCCACCGGCCCCACCGAGCACCAATAGCGTCTCACCCGCGCCCAGTGCGGCCCGGTCGACCAGGGCGTGATAAGCGGTGCCGTACACGATGGGGAGTGCAGCCCCAATCGCATAATCGACGCCAGGGGGCAGTGGCACCATCTCGGTTCTCGACGCCACCAGCCGCTCGGCGAGCCCGCCGTGCCCCGTATAGGCGATGACCCTGTCGCCAGGGGCGTATCCGTCCAGCCCGTTCACCTCGATGATGTCGCCTGCCACCTCGAACCCGGGGGAAAAGGGTGGTTCGGGTCGCATCTGATATTTCCCCTCGACCATCAGCACGTCCGGAAAGTTGATCGAAGCCGCCTTGACCGATATCAGGGCTTGACCTGGTCCCGGTGTCGGATCGGGGAGCTCGCCGGCTCGGAGGCCATCGATGCCAACGTAATCGGTGCAGATGACAGCGCGCATGGGGGGAGCCTATTGGCTGCCCGGCCCTGAGCGTCCGGGGCATGGAAGAATCGAGTCGTGCCCGTAGAGCCCATGCCGTCTCGGTTCGAGCTACCGGAACCAGCCGAGGCCACCGATGACGTGGTCGCCGTTGGCGGCGACCTCGAGCCGGGAACCATCCTCCAGGCTTACCGCAAGGGGATGTTTCCGATGCATCTTCCCGATGGACACCTGGGGTGGTGGTCCCCTGTGGAGAGAGCGGTCCTTCCCTTGGACGGACTCCGCATCAGCCGGTCGCTTGAACGCTCCACACGGCGCTTTGATGTCAGCGTCGACTACGAGTTCGAAGCTGTTGTCGCCGGATGTGCCGACCCCAGTCGTGATTCGGTGTGGATAACCGATGACATCGCCGACGCATACGTCGAGCTGCATCGGATGGGTTGGGCCCACTCAGTCGAGGTGTGGGATCACGACGGCAAGCTCGTCGGCGGGCTGTACGGGGTGGCGATCGGAGGGCTCTTTGCCGGCGAGTCGATGTTTCACAGGGTGTCGGACGCCTCGAAGGTGGCGCTGGTCCATCTCGTGGTGGCCATGAGCCAGGGCGGGGGACGATTGCTCGACGTCCAGTGGCTGACCCCCCACCTCGAGTCGCTGGGCGCCATAGTGATCGGCAAAGCCCGGTATCTCGAGTTGCTCCCGGAAGCATTGGAGAGCGAAGGCCCGTTTCGTTAGGCCAGCTCAATAACCCAGCGCTGAGATCGCGACGTTAGAGTCGAGCTCGGTGCCCCGGGAAACCGCCAAGGTGGAGCCTGTAGTCGTCGGTTTCGACACGACCCAGATGGGTCGTCGTGTGGTCGAGCGCGGGCGGCTCGTCGCCGAAGGGTTAGGAGCTCCTCTCGAGCTGGTCCACGCCTTGGAGCCGATGGCGGAGTCGATGATCCCCAAGAACCTGGTATCCATCCTGCGCCGTCATCAAAGGGAGACGGCCCTCCAATTGGAAACGTGGTGCCGGGAACGGGCCACGGTGCCGGTGCGATTGACCGTGGTCAACGGCTCGCCGTCATGGGAGCTGGTCCGACGCTCCAAGAGCGCGACCATGGTGGTGGTCGGGTCGTCTTCGATCGACGCCTTTGCCGCGGGTCCGGTAGCGGAGCGCGTGGTCCGGATGGCGGGGTGTGACGTACTCGTCGTCCGGCGTCAGCCTCGTGTGCCCTACCGAAGGGTGGTGGCCGGCGTCGACTTCTCCGAGGCATCTCGCCTTGCTGTCGTCGCGGCTCAGCGGTATTTCCCAAACGCTGAGGTCACGGCCGTCTACAGCCTCGATGCCCGTTTTGAGCCGCTGATGGTGCAGGCGGGATTGTTCAGCGAGGAGGTGGAGAGCTCGCGAGCTGTCCGGCTGGAAGCTGCCCGCGATCGGATGGAGGAGTTCGTGTCTCAGTGGGACGGTGCGGTTCGGTCCATGGTCGCCGATGGCACTCCGAGCTCCACCATCGATGAGGTGGTGAGGAGAAGAGGCGCCGACCTGGTGACCGTCGCCAGTCGGGGAGCCTCGGCAACTCGGATGGTGCTCCTGGGATCGACAGCGGCGGGATTGGTGGCCCATTCGCCTTGCGACGTACTGGTGGCACGCTCCCGGGGAACGTTTCGACGCCCCTGACCATTACCCTGGACACCCAAGGGCCCGTAGCTCAATCCGGTCAGAGCAGCGGACTCATAATCCGTTGGTTGCAGGTTCAAGTCCTGCCGGGCCCACCAAACTACTGCCAGGGGAGACGTCCACGGCGTGCTCGCTCGCTTCGGTATCCGCCAGGGCATCATCGCGGGTAGCCCGATACTCGATATGTCGTGCGCCTTCCGCAGCAAGGCGTGTACTCGCCGATGGTGATCAGGAGGGCGCTACTTGTAGGCCGGTGCGTGCAAGCGAGAGCGGGCGGCTTTTCCGCCCGCTCTCGCCATCAATTGTGATTCGTATGTTGTGTGCTGATGTCCTTCAGCGGCTCGGTGTCAGGGCCCGAACGTCCCACTGATGGCGTGCGAGACACCCGCACCCGAGATGACTACGTTCGTGTAACTGATAGACAACAGCGTTGCCGTCTGTCCAGGTGGACAGCTCAGCGACGTCGGCGGCGGCGTGACCGTAAGGCTACCCGTCACCTGCCCGTTTGACACCGGGAAGGTCCCGGACGCGGACACCTGAGCCGTGGTGTCCGTCTTCTTCGGATCCGCCGGGATGTTCCCCCCGTTGTTGACACAGGAGTCGGTCCGTGTCGCTGTGGCCGTCACACTGATGTCCACCTCTGCGAAGCTACCAAGCCCGCTCATCTTGAAGTCCACTTCCAGGTTGGGCGAGTCGAACGTTGCGTTTGTGAACTTCGCCATGAACTTGGGGTTGGCGGCCGCGAAAGCCGGGGTCACCGCTAGTAGTAACAGCGCCAGCGCCGCCAGCATGCTGGTCATTCGTTTCATTGCTATCCCTTACTGTCTTTAGGGAGCCGTGGCACGAGGTTGCCCCCGTTCGTGTGTGTCTGCTTTCAGGTTTCCTTCAGACAACAAGGTTGAAGGGGAAGTAAGTATTCACTCGAGTCGTGACGTAGTACTTCCCATACGCGTATCGAAGGTGCCTCCTTTCAGCCCGATACTGGGATCATACCAGCAGGCCAGTGGAGCATTCGTCCCGCGTGTGTTGCCCAAACGTCGACGACGTAGGCAACGTCACCCCACGTCAGCCATTGAGGACCCGCCTAATCGCTTTCGGAAGAACTCGCCTCGCCCAGCACATCATCGATCTCAAATGACGGCTCAACCCCCTAGCTCTCGATCGAGCATCTCACGCAACAGGGCGTAGCGGCTCATCGCTCTTCCGCGGTTCCCTTCAGCCGCTAGGGCGCGTATCAGGGCGTGGTGGGCGCTTTCCCGCAGCGGCGCACCCCTCTACCGCCAGAAGGGCTGCCTCCATGGCTTCGGCAAATCGGCCAAGGCGCGTGACGAGTTGGCTCAGGTGCTCGAGAATATGCATTTTGAGCTGACGGAATGACTCGCACTCCGGCTCCACCCATGCCTCGTCCCAATGAGGGAGGAGGTCGAAGGCAAACGCTGAGATCGGCGCATTGTCGCATGAGCGATCCAGAAGATCGTGTACCTTTTCTCGGTACTCCCGGAGATCCACCTGCAGTTGCTCAGCGAGCTGCAGCGCCCTGGGACGACCCCCACGACGATTCTGCGCATCGGGCCCAAGCTGGAGAGAGCAGAGCGGAGGTTGGATCGGGCCCCGGTGTCAGTGGAGTCGGGCCAGAGTATCCCAGCGAAAGTAGGCACGCTCCATGATCTTGCCGTGGTCAAGAGCCAACATCGCGAGTAGACACTGCGCCGGTATTGAGACGGTGGAGCACGTTACGGACTCGCGCAGGACGTGACACAGGTGTGACACAGACACTCGGAATACCTCTAAAACCCCTGGTAGAAGGCCTGAGGGAGCCGGACTCCTAATCCGTTGGTTGCAGGTTCGAGTCCTGCCGGGCTCACCACACTACTGCCACCGTTGACGCCATCGACCCCTCAGGGTTCCTCTGCCGAAAATGCGACCGGACACGCGACGCTCGAGCATCTTGGTTACCCGCTGCTCTTGGGAGAGCTTGGCAATCGTCGTCAGCGACCGGCTCAGCTCAGAACTACCAGCCGTCTACCCCCAAGCAGACCGGACCGACAACAGGCTACTTCCCCACCCGGCAAGAAGCCGTTTGGGGCATCGTCGCCAACGCCGATCCGACCACCCGATCCCCGACGAAAGCCTTCGAGTGGCTGGCCTAGAGCCAGCGGTGAATCACGTGCGCGATCGTCTCATCATCTGAATGACTGCCCCGACAACAATCAGCCCAAGGCCGATCCACGTGAAGATCCAAATCGGGAAGTCCAGGTCCTCGCCGAATATGGGTCCTCCAAACGCCCCAACGAGGAGCGACACGGTCCCGACTACCAACACCCACAGGCCGGTTCTGTTGCCCACCAGTCACCTCCTTTATGCTCAGACGGGGGCATGTGCCCTGTCGTCAACCCGGGAACCTACCCTGCATCAGGGGGTCCCTGCGGCGTATTTGGACAACCCCTCGTGGACGTGACCCGAGCCCGACCCACCCCAGCCAAATTTCCCCAGGCGCTCCGACCCGGTACCAGAGGGCTTGTCGGAGCTAGTGCCCCTATTCCTCTCACCATCTGAGGACCCGCTTCGCCCGAAGGGTCACCCACCGCGAGGCCTGGTCCTCACCGTCGTCGACATCGAACCAAGTTCGACCAGTCGGATTCCAGTCGAGGGGCCAGGTGCCGTCATCCAATCGCCTGGAGCGAAGGTGGTCGATCGCCTCGCCCATCCGGGGGTCGGGAGCTTCGCCGGTCAGGGTGGCCGTGGAGCGGAAGTAGTCGAGCCCACGGAGCACGTCGTAGTGCCATCGATTGGGGTGGAGAAAATAGAGGTACCGCTCGTCGGCTGATTCACCCGTTCTGAGCCGACGGAACAGGGAGCGCTTCAGGAGATACTCCTCGCCGGAGAGGCGCGCCTCACGCGACTCGGGGGTACCGCCGGTGACTCGCTCGTACTCAAGGAGTCCCTCGAGAACGTTGATCGTGGTGTCGAACGACGAACGGGTCGACCCCTTCTCGGCCTCGCAGTTCCACCCGCCGTCTTCGAGTCTCTCCCCCAACAGCCGCTTGATGATCGGGGATAGGTCGACGCCAAAGTAGGCGCCGTTGGCGACGGTGATCCCGTTGATGCACGGCTCGACCTCACCCTCCCAGTAAGGCTGGCCGGCATGCTCCCACCGTGAATTCGCGCCGATGAGCTCCACCATGCGCTGAGCTCGATCCGAGTCCGGATCGAGACCGAACTCGCGAAGCTGGGACAATGAATGTGTTGTGGCCGTCCACGGCTGACCAGGCTCGTCACCCCCCAGACGTAGTCCGCGGGGAAGTATGCTCCGCCCGCCGCCCACTGCCCATCCTCATCCTCGAAGGAGAGGAGACGAGCACCCCAACCTTCTGTCTCCACCTTGGCCCGCTCCGCCCTCCAGTCCGACTGTGGAGCGTCGAGCAGGTCGCGCTTCACCTGCCACCGGATCGATGGGTCGGAATGCTCCGGGTCGAGAAGCCAGTCGATCACCGCGCCGACGTCCGACATGCGGAGTCTCCCTACGAGGCTGTCGCCCGGAGCATCCACGCCGTCTTCTCGTGAATCTCTATTCGCTCGGTGGCCAGGTCGGCGGTGGCGACATCGGCTGCTTCCTCGGCCACCTCGACCAGTTCGCGGGCCGTCCGTATCGCCGTCTCATGCCCAGTGGCGAGCCTTCTCACCATCTCCATGGCGTCTGGTGCCCCCTCTTCGT
>CAZKFU010000022.1:0-9353 GCA_964552165.1 uncultured Acidimicrobiaceae bacterium | reverse complement strand
GGTCGAGGACGCCCTAGCCGGGTCGGTGGTGGTCGACGCGATCGCCGGCCCGGAGGCATGGCCGCGAAGGGCGTTCGGGTTTGTCACCGGTGATGACCTCTTTTCCACGCTGGGGCGTCTCCGAGATGCCGTCGGGGAGTCTCGGATCGTGCCGGAGGGCGACGAGGTCGTGATGATCGAGCCGGCATCTCGAGACGAGCTCTCGGTTGATGAGGTTGGCGCCCGCTTCATTCTCGACCGGCTCAACGAGGATCGGCAGAGAGAAGGCGCCCGACCGCTGCTCCGGTCCGAGGGGCTGGCGGCCGTCGGGGCGGAGTGGGGGATCGAGATGTACGAGTCTGGTCGGCTGTCGCGGGTGGCCGCCACCGGGGTGACCGTCGCGGACCGCGTCACCGCAGCCGGGATCCGCCTTGTCTCCACCGGCGCCAACATCGCCCTGGCGGTCACCACCAGGGCCGCTCACGCCGGTATCGTCGAATCGGAGACCGGTCGGGAGCTCTCCTTCTCGTCGCGTTTCGACCGCGCCGGCGTCGCCGTTGTCCACGGTCCCCAAGGGCTGCTGGTGGTGGTGGTCCTCGGAGGTTGAACGATCAACCGAGCGGCGCCGGTATCCGTTTTCTCGACCGCGTCGCCACCAAGAAGACTCCGAGGAGGACGATGCCGGCGCCTACCAGCTGCAATGGCGAGGGACGCTCGGTGAAGAGAACCGCGCCCCAAGTCATGGTGAGCACCGGCTGGAGAAGGATGATCGTTGCGGTTTCGGCGGCGGGGAGGCGAGGCAATGCATAGGAGATGAGAAGCCATCCGCCGACCTGACTGACCAGGGCCAGCGCCACCAGCCAACCGTGGGCTGGCCAGGACGGGCTGAGATCAATGTCGGAGACAATCGGGCCGATGGCAATGATGGCCACCGCCGCCCCAGCGGTCGCCTCCAGGAGCGGTCCGGCGGATGGCACCTGTGCCTGGTTGGAGTGCCTGATCCCCAGTATGAAGATCGAATAGAAGATGGCAGCCACAAGCGCAAGCGCCGCCCCCAGCAGTGGTCGCGACCCAAAGCTGTCGGCCCGGCCCATCCCGCTGACCAGGGCGACCCCCGCCAGCACCACCGGGATCGCCATCGCCACTCGGCGCCCAGGCTTCTCCCCGAGAATGAGCCAAGCGGCCACTGCCACGAACACCACCTGGCTGTTGGCGATGAGAGTCGCCAGACCGGTGCCGATGTAGCCAATGCTGCTGTGCCAGGCGAGGATGTCGGCGCCGAGAAGGAGCCCCGCTCCGAAGGCGAGCACCCTTGCTCGCCGTGTTCGATGATCGCGGCGACGCCGCAGCAGATAGATGATGGCCAGCGCCGGAAGCGCATAGACGACGCGAAACAGGGCGCCGGTGGCGGGGCCCACCGCGGCCAGCGCAAAAAAGATCGCAGAGAAGGAGATGGCAACCGCTCCGCCGATGGCCGCGGCCAGCGCGACGCCGGTGCCGGCGCTGTCACCCGGGGCGGCAGGCATCTATTGGATGGCCGCCTTCTTGAGCTCCTCGAAAGCGGCGTGAATCGAGGAGATCAGGTTCTCCGAGTCGGCCAGGGCGTCGTAATCGGCATGGATTCCCCACAGGAGTCGACCGTCGTATGAGAAGAGTGCGACGCCGAGACCGTGTTGGGACCACAGAGGCACGATGGGGTAGTTGGCGATCATCCTCGACTCGAGAAGAAACATCGGGAACTGGGGGCCGGGGATGTTGGTCACCGTCATGTTGAAGGGTCGCATCCGCGGCCCCACCACCCGGTTTGCCAGCGAGAGAAGCGTCAGCGGTGTGCCTCGACTCAGCTCCACCAGGGTCGAAGCCCCCAGCGCCTGGTTGGAACGCTTCAGATGGGAGGTGCTCTCAGCGATGGTCGCCAGCCGGGCGACGGGGTCCGGCTCGTCGATCGGTAGGTCGACGAGCCACATCGCCACCTGGTTCCCCAGGGCACCTCGCGTTCCGGCCTTGCGCGTGGACACCGGGTTCATGACCCGGAAGGCACCGCTGGTCACGTCGTAGTCGCGGTGCCTCATGAGGAAATGCCGGATGGCTCCGGCCACCAGAGCCAGCACCACATCGTTGACCGAACCTCCCCGGGCGGCCTTGATCGCCTTTACCTCGTCGAGCGGCATTTCCGTCCAGTCGAAGCGGCGGTTGGGCCCGATGTCAGGGTTGAGGGGGGTGCGATCCGAGGTTGTCAGCCATCCGGACCGCAACGAGGCCAGTGTCGCAGTCGCCCGGTCCATGAGTCGGTCGGCGGTGCTCTTGCCGTCCTTGGCCAACTCGCCGAGGTCGGTCACCCGGTCCAGCGCACGGCGGGTGGCTCGAGCCGCCTCGGCGACGGCGAGTTGGGTGGGTGTTGGGGCGGGCCGAGGCTGCCACTCAGGCCTCGTCTCGATCTCGGAGGTCGGGACGACGTTGAGCAGGATGGTGGTCAGGTCGATCCCAGAGATCCCGTCGATCATGCAGTGGTGGATCTTGGCGATGACCGCGAACCTGTCGCCCTCGATCCCCTCTACGACCCACAGCTCCCAAAGTGGCTTGGCTCGGTCGAGAGGCTGAGACACGATTCGCCCCGCCAGCTGCTTGAGCTGAGTATCGCTGCCCGGGCGGGGGAGGCTGGTGTGTCGGACGTGGTAGTCGAAGCTGAAGTGCTCGTCGTCGACCCAGACCGGGCGCCGGTCGTATGGGACGTGATCCAATCGCTGCCGGTACCGGGGGATGTACTGCAGCTTGGAGTCGATGTGCGCCTTGATCCTGGCGATGTCGACTCCACCGCTCGCCATCTGGAGGGGGGTGGAGTCAAAGACGGCAACGGCGGCCACATGCATGTGTGTCTCTCGTGTCTCGAGCGCCAGAAACGACGCATCGAGGCGGGAAAGCGGCTCGTAATGGAATTGATTCATGGTGGTTGCCCCTTGGCGCCCTCGGTAGGAATCGAACCTACGACACCCGACTTAGGAGGTCGGTGCTCTATCCACTGAGCTACGAGGGCGAGGGCGGGCGAGTTTCACGATTTGGCCAGAACGGTTTGACTCTTCTCTTCCAGCTCCTACAAGGTTTCTTGACTACGTTGGGACTGAGAACATAACTATCGCGGGATGCCGTCAGACCATGCCAGCCATGAAGGTCGATCCTGCTCTGAGATGGCGCTTCTCACTTGACGGTGAGGCCAAGCGCGAGCGGACTGTGGAGGTTACCTCCTCGGGGCCACTCAGCTTCTCGACTCCCTCACGAAGGAGGCCATAGCCTCATCGTCTACGCGATCAGCACGCATGATCCCCGGCCACGGCCAAGGATGAGGTACTGACAGACCGGGAAATCGTTCCACTCGATGAGCTGTCGACCGGGGTTTCGGGTTCGTGTCCCGGTCCGAAGGGCAATCCTCTCCCTCGCCGAGAGCGTGGTGGGCGTCGGCCTACAAGTGCGACGTGGCCGTGATCCTCAAGGAGAAGTTCTCCGTGGTAGCGAAGGTCCACCTCGCCTACGACTCCGTCAAAGCGAACTCCATCAAGGATCAGGTCGTGTTCAGCATGGAGAAGAACCGCGGCGGTCCGCCCCTCATCGATCTCGACTTTCGCGAGGACTTTCCCCAAAACCTGTTAGAGCCGATGGGGTCGCGGGTCGCCGAGTGTTTCGTCCCACGAGCGTTTCCACGAGGATTGGACGCCTCAGGCGTCGGACGGCACGGTGCTCTCCACTTCGGCCTTCTCCGTGTCGGCTCGTTTCAGCAACCCGAGGTGCCCCGTGGTCTCCAGAAAGGCGTAATGGACCTCACCGGTGTCGGAGACCTGCTGTTCTCGTAGCAGGGCCATCAACTCCTCCCGGCGCAGGGACTCAGCCCTCAGATTTTCTTCGAGCACCTCGCCGTTCCGCACCAGGATGCTCGGTGAGCCGCTGAGAAACCTCATCACCCAGTCGTAAGTCAGCTCGAGGCAACTCAGTCCCCGATCGAGCGCGACGATGAGGACGATTATCAGCCATGCGTACAGCACCGGGACCTCGGGATAGAACATGGAGTCGCCGGTGGCCGATCCGAGGGCGATGATCACCACGTATTCGAACGAAGACATCTGCCGTTGTCCTCGCTTGCCCATGAAGCGAACGACGACCACTGCGAAGCTGTAGATGAGAATTACCCGCAGGGCGATCTCCAGAAAGAACGCCAGCGGCTGAACGCCCACGAAGAGACGCCCCCAGTCGAGCGGTGTCACCTGTTCCATGTTGTTCCTTTCCTAGGACGGGATCCTGCAAACCAATTCGGGGCCCAATCATGGCGCCCGGCAACCCTCGAGTGACCATTGATGCCCGTCTGTGGGGCCGCGAAATGTCAACTCCGCGGCGATACGCGGGCCTCCGCTCCCTGAGGCAGGCCCTCGTCGCCGGCGGTCAGGTGCCAGGGAACGCTCGTTACCGCGATCCCGGGCTCGAAGATGAGGCTGGCCTTGATGGCGAAGCCGGTTTGGTTGTGGAGGAATTGGGCCATCCACCCGGGAACGATGAATTCGGGGATGATCACGTTGATCAACGTCCCGGGGTGAGCATCTCGGCTGAGACGGCGGAGGTAGCGAAGCATGGGGCGGACGATCCCTCGATAGGGACTCTCCACCACTTCGAGCGGGCCAAGGTCAAGATCCCAGCTCCGCAGTACCCGATTCCGTTGGTCCTCATCGACGTCGAGGTGGACGCAGCGGAGATTGGTGGCGGCCATGCACCTTGCGTACGCGACTGCTTGCTGGGTGGGTCCGGTCACTTCACTGATAAGGACGACGGCCTCCTGGGCTTCGATGGGTTGGCTCCCGTTGGCGGCGGCCTGTGCGCGGGTTCGCTGGTAGGTGAGATCGGTGACCACGACCCCTGGCTCGAACAGCATCATCAACTTGACCACCAAGCCATGGGGGTGCCAGATGAGGCTCCACCAGCGCCGCTGTCTGATCAATTCGGGGACGACCACGGTGAGGAAGCTCTCAGGGTGTGCTCGGTGGACATCGCGCACATATGCCCGCAAGCTGCGCATCGTGCGGCCTCGATCAGGTTCAAGGACGACGAGGCGATGTTGCGGATAGAGGCGGTCCCAGGTGTCGAGCAGATCCTCGTCCCGCTCTTCTCGCACGTGGACCACAGTCAGGGCCTCAGGCTGGGTCATCTCGGCGTAGTCGATCGCTCGTTGGGTGGCCCGACCGATATGGCTGGCCAGAACCACGACCCGGTTTCCGGTTCCGTAGGGAGTGTCGGTAGGGCGCAGACGTAATTGCTCCGCCACCCGTACATAGTGCCGGCGGATTGCGGCCATCCACAGGACCAGCACTGGGATGAACACAATCACGATCCACGCCCCCCGAGTGAATTTCACTGCGGCGATGACGACCAGCACGACACCAGTGGCTATGGCACCAACGAGGTTTATTGCCACCGACCGCTGCCAGCCGCGTTCACGAGTCCCCAGCCAGTGTTTGACCATGCCACTCTGGCTGAGCGTAAAGCCGATGAACACGCCAACGACATAGAGCTGGATAAGGCGAGTGAGCTGTGCCTCGAAGATGACGATGAGCAAACTGGCTAGTAGAGCAAGAGCAAATATCCCGTTGGAGAAGACGAGACGATCGCCGCGGTTGCGGAACTGCCGGGGCATCAGTCGGTGGCGTGCAAGGATCGCCGACAGACGGGGGAAGTCCTGATAGGCGGTGTTGGCGGCAAGGATGAGGATGCCAGCGGTAAATATCTGAAGCAGATAAAAACCGAGCCCACCGTTGAAGGCCGCTCTTCCGATTTGTGAGATGACGGTGCCGTACGTGTCGACCGTCGCCTCTGAGGTCTTCACTTCGAACAGTCGGGCGAGGGTGCTGATCCCCAAATACATTGTGATCGACATCGATGCCATGATCAGCAGCGTGTTGCCAGCGTTGCGAGCCTTTGGCTCCCGAAACGCCTGTACTCCATTGGAGATCGCTTCGACCCCGGTTAGGGCTGTGGATCCTGAGGCGAAAGCCCGCAAGATGAGGAAGAGGGAGAGAGTACCGACCTCCGGTGCGAGCTCAGCGCCTGCCGATACCGCCCGCGGGCATTCGCCATCGAGGCACTCGACAAAGCCGAAGACGAGCATGGCGAACACCGTCGCAACGAACAGATAGGTGGGTGAGGCGAAGAGCAGACTCGACTCTTTGGCTCCCCGCAGATTGATCGAGGTCAGGAGTAGGACAAAGCCGATTGAGATCAGCACCCTGTAAGGGAGGAGATCGGGAGCTGCGGAGGTGATGGCGGCGACACCTGCCACCACCGATACCGCAACGGTGAGGATGTAATCGGTGAGTAGCGAGGAAGCCGCGACCATTCCGGGCATGAGGCCGAGGTTCTCACGAGCAACTATGAAGGCACCACCCCCACCGGGATAGGCGCGGATGGTTTGGCGGTAGGAGATCACGACGATGGTGAGGACGGTGGCGATCACCAGCGAGATTGGCGTGAGTAGATCGAAGGCGCCCGCACCGGCCAGGGCGAGCACCAACATGCTCTCCTCCGAGGCGTAAGCAACCGAGGAGAGTGGATCCGAGGCGAAGACCGGGAGTGCCAGGGTCTTGGGGAGAAGCTCAGCTTCGAGCTCGTCTGAGGCCAGTGGCCGACCGATCAAACGTCGCTTGAACTGAGACCAGCGAACCATCCACTCCTGCAGATTTCGACTCGACAGCTTACGCCCGCGGCGACCGGTTCGAAGGCGCTTTTC
Source organism: uncultured Acidimicrobiaceae bacterium (assembly GCA_964552165.1). Classification (GTDB taxonomy): domain Bacteria; phylum Actinomycetota; class Acidimicrobiia; order Spongiisociales; family ZC4RG35; genus CAZKFU01. The sequence goes on along the minus strand of CAZKFU010000022.1, from coordinate 2,614 downwards.
GGCACTCGGTGCAAGCATGCGCGGCGATCGGCCTACTTGTGTGTGCTGGTCGTTCGACTCCAGCTCCAAGTGGCCGGCGTATGGTGGCCGCATGCTGATTGAACACTCTGGACAGTCTCCTCGCATTCATCCCTCGGCTTGGGTGGCGCCGAGCGCCACCGTTGTCGGCGATGTCGAGATCGGTCCCGAGAGCCGAGTTCTGTTCGGGGCCGTTCTCACGGCCGACGGGGGTCCGGTAAGCGTCGGATCCCAGTGTGTTGTCATGGAGAACGCAGTGCTGCGTGGGACTCCAAAACGCCCACTCCGGATCGGGGACAGGGTGCTTGTTGGCCCCGCGCCTACCTCAGCGGCTGCCTGATCGACGACGAAGCATTCCTAGCCACGGGTTCTACGGTTTTCAATGGTGCTCACATCGGCTACCGCGCGGAGGTGCGCGTCAACGGGACAGTGCACATCAAGACTGACTTGCCCGACGAAGCTGTCGTTCCCATCGGCTGGGTCGCCGTCGGCGACCCAGCACAGGTCTTGTCGCCGGATCGCCACGACGAGATCTGGTCCATCCAGGAGGAGCTCGACTTCCCCAAGGAGGTCTTCGACGTCGACAGATCGCCGGACATGATGAGTCAGATCATGGCCAGGTATGCCGGCGGGCTCGGCCGCCACAGCGAAGACCGAATCATCGAACACTGAGCACCTCTACGGGGCCGTACGCCCTGGAGGTATCGGGTGGCTGCTAGGCATTCAGCACGTAGAGAGTCATCGGGCCCTCTACGTTCGCCGCGCGCCCCGATAGCTCAGGGCTCCTCGCGCCGATGGCCGGCAGTCAACCGGTTGAGGCTCTCACGGTCGAGCTGCTCCGCCCGGGCTACCGCCACCTTGACCGGTGTCACCGCGCGCAATGTTGAGGTCCTGCGGCCGCCCTCGAGGATGGCTCTTTCCCCGACGACCGCTCCCGGACCTAGCTCGGCCAACGTCTTTCCTCCAACCTCCACCGAGACAACGCCGTCCAGCAGGAGAAACAGGTCTTCTCCCGGCTCGCCTTCCTCGGTCAGCGTCTCCCCGGGCCGCAGTCTCCGGATCTCCGGCCGCTCGCCGCCACGCATGATCCGCAACGACAGTTCCCGTTCGAGTGCGGTCTCCACCTGGGTGACTACCACCTCGGAGTCAGCGTCTCCCCATGGTGTGTGGTCACCGAAATGCTCGCGGGACCACGTCCTGTAGTCGACCAGCCCTGATTTGGCGGTCAACCGATTGTCGTCGTAGATCCAATGGCGTGGGAATGGACTTGCTCCGATGACCGCCGACTCTGAGCTTCCGTCGACATTGATCACCAGCTCCAGTGTCGTCCATGCGGTCGGTGCCGTGACTTGGATGTAGGGCGGCCGGTCGACTCTTCGTGGCATTGGGGCGCCGGTACGCCCTCCGGCCGTCTGTCGGAACCTCGCCGTCCCACCTTCGATGACCGGCTCATCCTGTATGTCCGGGAAGGCCACGGCAGGGATGGTAAGCGAGCGGCGAGCGATGGCGACCGTGGTCGCTCCGATGTGCCCCCGACCCGAATAGCCGGCGGCAACGATCTCGCTATCACTCACCTCGATCCATGCCTTGAGCTCGTTTGCAAAGCGGAATCGGTCGGCGGCACGGAGATCTTCGAGTGAGTCGATCTGGTCGGGAGGAGGGTCGTCGTAATGACTGATCCCCAGTTCCATCGGGATCTTCATGGTCCCGGTCATGGCCTCGGACGGAATCCACGAGATCGACGTCACCGACCGCTCGATACGCATGCTTTTCCTTTACCAAAGAGGCGACCCGGAGCGGTTTGGCATCGCGGCCTTCCCCGGGATCTCTGCCAATCAGCTGTTTCGTGGGTGGACGACACAGTAATGGGTGACGAAGGCCGGCGTCCGGCCCCTCATTCCAGAGCGGCGCCGATCCGTTCCACCACCGCCTGGTGTGGGGAGTCTGCCCTTACCCGGAATGGCTCTCTCCAGAAGCCTCGTCGTCCTCGATTCCCCGAACCTCGTATGGGTTCTTCGATACGGCGCGGAGCCAGCGCCTTCGTTGGCGAGATCGGGGGTTTGGAGCGACCGGTTTGGGGTCCCAACGCCTACCCTGCCCGATATGGAAGAAGAAAGAATTGCCCTGTTCCTCGACTACGAGAACTTGGCACTGGGTGCCCGCGATGCGCTGTCCGGTTTCGAGTTCGAGTTCGGCCCCATCGCCGACGCCCTGGCCGAGCGGGGCAGGGTGATCTCCCGTCGAGCCTATGCCGACTGGTCGATGTTCGACGAGGACAGGCGTCGGTTGACTCGGGACCACGTCGAGTTGATCGAGATCCCCCAGCGCATGGGCGCCACCAGGAAGAACGCCGCAGATATCAAGATGGCCGTGGACGCCATCGAGGTCGCCTTTGAGCGCGACTACGTGACCACCTTTGTCATCTGCACCGGAGACTCCGACTTCACCCCGCTGGTCCACAAGCTGCGCGAGCTCAACAAGAAGGTGATCGGAGTCGGAGTCCGGGGCTCGACCTCGAACCTGCTCCCGCCCGCTTGTGACGAGTTTCTCTTCTACGAGAACCTCGAAGGCGTGGAGCCGCCCAGCGCCGACACCG
>CAZKFU010000021.1:0-9425 GCA_964552165.1 uncultured Acidimicrobiaceae bacterium | reverse complement strand
TTCTTGCAAGCGCCGGCGAGGCGGCCGAGAGCACGAACAGGGCAATGGCCAGGTCCTTGACTGGGGCCGGAACCACATCGATGACCCAATCGCCGATCGACTCCACAAGCGAGGGGATACCGGGGAGCAGCCCCGCTATCGCCTCCGAGGCGCCGATGGCGGTGCCGGCGGCGATCGAACCGGCAACTGCGTCACGGATCCTGCTCGCGCTCATGGCCCCACGCTATTGCCCGAGGGGGGTAATGACAGCCGCACGCACCCGGGTTTAGACGATGTTCATGATCTACCGTCCCATCCAATGGAAGTCGTGGTTGGTGCCGATGGGGTCGCCCGCTGTTGGTGGGGCGCCTCGACCGCCGACGATGCCGCCTACCACGACGACGAGTGGGGAAGAGCGATCACCGAGGACCGCCTCCTCTTCGAGAAACTGTGCCTGGAAGGATTTCAGGCGGGGCTTTCCTGGCTGACGATCCTCCGCAAGCGCCCCGCATTCCAACGGGCATTTGCCGGTTTTGATTTCTCCAGGGTGGCCCGATTCGATGCCGAAGACGTGGAGCGGCTTGCAAACGACGCCGAGATCGTGCGCCACCGGGGCAAGATCCGATCATCCATCAACAACGCCCAGAGGGCGCTCGAGCTGGTGGCCGAGGAGGGATCCCTCACCGGTTTCTTCTGGCAGTGGGCCGACCGATCGGATGAAGCGCCGACCCATATCGCCCCGACCACAGAGGCCAGCGTTGCGCTTGCCCACGAGCTCAAGAGACGGGGATGGACATTTGTCGGCCCCACCACCGTCTACGCCTTCATGCAAGCAGTGGGCCTGGTGAACGATCACCTGTCCGGCTGCCATGCGCGTGACAGATGCATCAGGGAGCGTCAAGCGGCGTTCGGCCACGGATAGTCTGCGCCGCCGATGAGCATCGAACGCCCTGCATTCACGATCGGGATCGAGGAGGAGTACCTCCTGGTCGATCGGGAAACCCGCGACCTGGTGGTGCGGCCACCCGACCTGTTGTGGGAGTCATTGCGCGAGGTCCTTGGGCCGCAGGTGGTGCCGGAGTTCATCAAGGCGCAGATCGAGGTTGGCACCAAGGTGGGGGCAAACCTGGCCGAGGCCCGCAACGACCTGGCCTCTCTGCGCCGCGAGCTGAGCGCTGTGGTGTCAGGGTTCGGGCTGGCGATCGTCGCCGCCTCGACCCACCCCTTCGCCGAGTGGTGGCACCAGGAGACAACCGAGAACGAGCGCTACTCGCGCCTGGCGCATGACATGCAGGTCGTGGCCCGCCAGCTCGTCATTTGCGGGATGCACGTCCACGTCGGGATCGAGGACCCGCATCTGCGGATCGACCTGATGAACCAGGTGCGGTATTTCCTTCCCCACCTCCTGGCGTTGAGCACTTCATCGCCGTTCTGGAGCGGCCACCGCACCGGCCTGATGGGATACCGGCTGGCAATCTTCCAGACACTCCCGCGAACGGGCATACCTCAGGAGTTCGATTCCTGGGGCGAATATCAGCGCTACGTCAACATCCTCGTCAACGCCGGGATCATCGAGGACGCCACCAAGTTGTGGTGGGACATCAGGCCGTCGTGGAGGTTCCCCACGCTGGAGATGCGGATCTCCGACGTCTGCACTCGCCTCGATGACGGCATGACGATCGCCGCCTGGTACCTCGCACTGTTGAGGATGCTGTTCCGACTCCGCACCGAGAACCAGCGGTGGAGGACGTACCCACCTCAGCTCATATCTGAGAACGTATGGCGGGCCCAGCGTTACGGCACGGACGGCGAGCTGATCGACTTTGGAAAAGGAAAGCTGGTCCCCTTCGCCGATCTGATCAACGAGGGCATCGAGCTGCTCAGCGTCGATGCCTCGGAGATGGGGGTGCTGGCGGAGGTGATGAGGGCCCGTGATATCGTCCGCGACGGGACCAGCGCCCACCGCCAGCTCGCCGCCTACGAAGCCGCGATCGCAACCGGCGCCGACGCTCAGGAGGCTCTGCGGGCGGTCGTCGACGAGCTGATCGTCGACACCCTCCACGGGCTGTAGGGTCGTGCCCGTACCAGGAGAGAGTGTTGCCCGATCACGTCAGGATCGCCCTGCAGATCCACCCACAGCACGCCGACTTCACCGAGATTCGCCGAGCGGTCACTGCCGGCGAGGAGATGGGCGTCGACATCGTCTACAACTGGGATCACTTCTTTCCTCTCGGCGGCGATCCCAACGGCAAGCACTTCGAGTGCTGGACGATGCTCGGCTCTTGGGCAGAGCTGACCGAGCGTGTCGAGATCGGCGCTCTGGTCACCGCCAACTCGTATCGCAACCCCGACCTGCTGGCCGACATGGCGCGCACCGTCGACCACGCCTCGGGGGGCAGGCTCATACTTGGAATTGGCGCCGGGTGGTTTCGGAGGGACTACCAGGAGTACGGATACCAGTTCGGGACCCCGGGGAGTCGGCTCGCCGACCTCGCTCAGGCATTGCCTCGCATCGAGGCCCGCTGGTCGAGGCTGAACCCGCCGCCCACGAGGAAGATCCCCGTCCTCATCGGTGGTGGCGGGGAGCGGAAGACGCTCCGGATCACCGCCCGGCATGCCGACGTCTGGCACGGATGGGGACGTGACCCAGACCAGTTCCGACACAAGAACCAGGTGCTGGATGCCTGGTGCGCCGAGATCGGCCGCGACCCCATGGAGATCGAACGCGCCGTCGGTCTCGGCACGCGTCGGCTGGATCTGGCCGACCCCGTCTACGACATCGGCGCCCGCCAGATCACGTTGGGTTTCGACGGGCCCCGCTACGACCTGGCTCCGGTGGAGGAGTGGTTGGCGTGGCGGGACGCGAAGAACTCAACGACGCGTACCTGAGACGATTTCGCTCATATATGAGCGGTGGAAGCTGAGGTTTCCTTGCGGTGGCGGCGGCCCAGGTAAAGGAGGGCGGTGGTAGCCGCCAACCCGGCGGCCAGGCCGCTGAGCTGGTTCCAGGTGAAGCCACCGATGACGGCGTCGCCCTGACCGAAGCGAAGACTGTCGATCAGGAACCGCTGGAACCCGTACCACGCCATCCAGATGAAGAAGAGCTGACCCGGCGCCAGCCGAAACCGCTTCGCCAGCAGATAGAGAACGCCAAGCAGGACCGCAGCACCCAGCATGTCGTAGGCGGCGGCATGGTGGTAGATCCCACAGAACCCGTCCGGTCCCGGCGTGGAGCATTCCAATGCGTTGTGCATCGGGGCAACGTCGTAACCGGGCTTGATCCCATATCCCCAAGGCACGGTCGTCTCCCGACCCAGGTGCTCCACTATCGCCAGGTCTCCGATCCGACCCACCACGGTCCCAATGGCCAGCCCGAACGACGACATGTCGAGCGTGGGCCGGACCGGCAGCCCCACCATCCGCATCCGGGTGCCACCGGCGATGATCCCTCCCGCGAACCCGCCCATGATCGAGAAGTTGCCGCTGATGGGGTTGAGGGCGTCAAGCAGGGGCACTCCGTCGAGGATCGCCGCCGGAGCCGTGAAGTAGCGGGCACCGAGAAGCGCCCCGACGAGACCCCAGGTGAGCGCCGACTGGTACTTGACGGTGTCGAGCCCCTTGTCGGCCATTTTCCTGGTGGCGAGCCAGGCTCCGACCACGAACCCGACGGCGGCGAACACCCCGTGGAGGGAGAGACGGATGGGGCCCAGCTCCCAGATCGGAATCGGAGGATATGAGATAGCGGCCAGCACCATTTGGAGCAGGGTACCCTCGACTTCATGAGCGAGCTTCTCACTGCGGCCGCCGACGCTCTCGGGACCCCGGAGGCCATCGTTCAGCGCTCCGCCGAGGCTCGCGCCAACGCATCAGGAGTGAGCGTCGATGAGATCTTGGAGGCGTGGGCCGGGGGCGCCGCCGTGGCCACCGCCACCGCCCCAGCCGCGGTGGAGGAGGAGGCGCCAGTCGCAGTGGAGGAGGAGGCGCCAGCCGCCGAGCCCGAGCCTGAGGTCCGGGCCGCGGAAGAAGAGGCTCCTCCTTCCCCCGCGGTGGCCGAGCAGCCGGCCACTCCGGCTCCCGCTCCGGTTGTCGCCTCGATAGAGGAGGCACCAGAGCCGTTGTCTCCGGTCGCGCTCCACACCCGGCTACGTTCCGCTGTCCGCATCGGAGCATGGACGGGGGCCGCCCTCGGGTTCCTCGGCTTTGTCTTCGCCACCACATGGTGGGCACCCAACGCCATCGTCACCGGCGAGGAGGCTCTGACCCCGGCCGTCACCCTCGAGACGGGAAGGCTGATCCTCTACTCCGCGTTGGTGTCGCTGCTGTTTGGGGCGATCGTCGCCTCGGTCAGCCGTGCCGGAATTGGTTGGATCGACCCCGGAATGCAACTCCGGTCGCGGCCGGCGACGACGGCGTTGGCCGGCGCCGGGCTGGGGGCGGTGCTGGGTGTTGTCGGCGGAACGGCGCTCTCGGCCTTTGGCACATCCATCGAGGATGCCGAGGTGGCGACAATGATTCTCCCCATCGTCCCCGCGTTGATCGTTACAGCGGTAGGTGGTGCGGTACTGGGAGCCATCACCGCCGGGATAACTCAGGCGATCTCGATCCCGCGCGGCCTCGCCGAGGGCGAAGAGGACGAGTTGAACGAGGTGCGCCACCGCATCGGCGGCGCCATCGGGGTCCCGCTCGCGGCAGCGGTGTTGTTGGGTGTGCTGGTTCTCCCCCTCGCCTTGACATTCATCCGCTCCAACGAGTTGACGTCGGGAGGCGCGGCCGTCGTTGCCATACTCGCTGCCTCCGGGATCCTCGGGTTCGGCGCCCTCGCGGGTTCCAAGCCGAACATGCGCATCAGCCGGGGAGAGTTTCTCGTGGCGTTGATCGGTCTGGCCACCGTTGTCGCCATCATCTTCGCCGTTCTCAACACCAGGGGCGGTGGTGAGGACGCCGAGGACGGCGACGTCGAGGCTGCCGCCGTTCTCACGATCGACTGAGCCCCTCTTGCTGGCGCTCCGCCTCACAGGTCCTCGAGCGGCACCACCCAGGCCGACAACACATCCCCGAGCGCGGAGAGCTCGGTGATGACACCGGCGTCGACGGCACCATCCACCGAGATCGCCACCAGGACATCTCCCGACTTCTTTGCCCGCGCCTGGTGGTACTCGGAGATGACGAGCCGGTGCGACGAGGCGAGCTCGCCCCACTTCCCCATCACGTCGAGCGAACGGCCGCCCTTGACGAGGATCAGCGTGCCGGCCGCGGCCACATCGAGGTGGAACTTGTCGAAGCGCACCAGGCGGCCCGAGTCGCCGAGAAGAGCACCAGCGAGCCGAAGCTTCCCGTCGTCTGTGTGAACTCGCACGTCGACCAGCTCGGCGTAATCGGCGTGCCGCTCCATACGGTGTCGAATGACCCCGATCCCCCTCTCCTCGGCCACCTGCAAAGCCGATCCGCCGCTCAACTCGTCGGCACCAACCACATTGGCCAGGAGGCCGACTACCACCGAGCGCGCCAGCGGGTCCAGAGCAGACTCGGACTCCCCGCGGTAGCGAATCTCCATCCTGAGCACCCCGCCGCTCGTGAGGGCGCCGGCAAGCACACCGAGGCGTCGACCCATCTCCAGGATTGGAGGCGCCAGCCGGGCGACGCCGGTCAAGGACGGGGCGTTGATCGCCTGGCTGATATCTCCCTCGACCAATGCCAGGCGCACCGCGGCACATATCTCGACCGCCACCTGCTCTTGGGCCTCGGCGGTTGAAGCGCCCAAATGGGGGGTGAGCACAAGATTTGGGATGCCAAGCAGAGGGCTCGGCGGTGGCAGCGGCTCTTCCTCGAACACATCGAGGGCAGCTCCTGCGAGATGTCCGGTCGTCAGTGCCGCGGCCAGGTCACTCTCCACCACGATCCCGCCTCGAGACACATTGACCAAGAACGATCCCGGTCGCATCAGGGACAGGGCCGCAGCATCGATCATCCCCTTGGTCTCGGCGGTGAGTGGGACATGGAGGGTGACGACATCGGCTGTCCTCAGGAGATGATCGAGACCGACCATCGGCAAGCCGAGGTCGGCTGCACGATCCACGGAGAGATGGGGGTCGTGAACGATGACATTCATACCGAAAGCCCGCGCCCTCTGCGCCACCACGCCGCCGATTCGCCCGGCGCCGATCACACCCAAGGTGCGCCCTCGAAGCTCGACACCTTGGAGCCGGTGGCGCTCCCAGTGCCCACCTCGCACCGCGCGGTCGGCCTCGGCCACCTTGCGGACCACCGCAAGGATCAACGCCATCGTCAGCTCCGCCGCGGCGGTCGTGTTGCCCGCAGGGGCATTGAGCACCGCCACCCCGCGTCGGGTCGCCGCGGCGACATCGATGTTGTCCACCCCCACCCCGGCCCGGCCCACCAACGCCAGCGTCGGGGCTCGCTCCAACATCGCCTCCGTCACCTTGGTGGCGCTGCGGACGATGAGCGCCGAGGCCGAGCCAAGGGCTGCAGCGAACGCTGGTGAGCCGGAGTCGTCGACTCTGAGCACCTCCACATCGGGGGTGTCTCGAAGAAGAGCCAGCCCTGACTCGGAGATCCCGTCGGTGACCAGTACGAGGCGCGGCCCAGTCATCGCAGGATCGCCGTGAGGACCTGAAGCAGCTCTTCGAGCTCCTCCAGCGTGTGGTCACCCATGTGCCCGATACGGAAGGTGGTGGCTGAGAGCTCTCCATAACCGGTTCCGACCACCCACCCGCTCTCTCTAACTCGACCTACGAACTCGCCGGAGCCCACGCCTGGGGGAAGCTCAATTGCCGAAACCGTCGGGGAGCGAGAGCCCTCGGGAGCGACCATCCGCACCGCCACGCCGCCGGCCACCATCTCCTCGACCCAGGTCCCGGTTCGCCTCGACATCTCGGAGTGACGACGCCACCGCCTCTCCAGACCTTCCTCCCCGATCCTCTGCAACTGCACCAGCGTCGCGTAGAGAAGCGAAACCGCGGGTGTGGCCGGAGTCTGGCTTCGTGCCAGGTCCCCGCTCAGCCGCACCAGATCGAAGTACCACCCTTTGCTTGGGGATGCTGCCGACCGCTCGAGAAGCAGCTGACCGGCCACGGCGAACGCCAGCCCCGGAGGAAGAGCAAGCGCCTTCTGAGACCCGGTGAGGATGAAATCGATGTCCCAGGCGTCGGTGAGGACCTCGGTGCCGCCGACCCCGGTCACCGAGTCGACGAGCAACATCGTCGGCCGGTGCTCGGACACCACCTTGGCCAATCCGGGCAAATCCTGGAGAGCACCCGTTGACGTCTCCGAATGGGTCACCGTGATGGCATCGAATCCTGAGCCGCCGATCCGACGGTGGAGCTCCTCCGGATTGTGGACCTGGCCCCAAGGGACGCGCCACTCGACAACATCGAACCCACAGCTCCGTGCTATGTCGGCGAACCGGGCAGAGAATCCGCCGTTGACCAGGCTAAGCACCTTGCCTCCCAGCACTCCGTTGCGCACTGCGGCCTCCATCAGCCCGGTGGCCGACGAAGTGGAGATCAACACCGGCCGCTCGGTGCCGAAGACAGCGCGGAGCCCGCCTTGAAGTGCGGCGATCAGCTGGTGGATCTCAGGATCGCGATGCCCGATCATCGGCTGCGCTTGGGCGGCCAGCACCGCGGGGTGGACCTCGGTGGGGCCGGGGAGAAAGAAGTGGCCGGGGGTGACGTGGTTGGGGCTCATCAGTAAACAGGAGGGTAAATGGTGATCGTCGGGCACAATGGCGCCATGGACCACTTGGGAACACCCGCGCTCGAGGCGGGACTCGAAAACATCACGGGAGCGCCAGGCACCGAGGGGCGTCTGGAGCTGATCGTCCGCCGTCCCGGTGTGGATCAACGCGAGGAGGTCGACGCCGCCCGACTCGACGTCGACCTTGGCCTGATCGGAGACCGCTGGGGGGACCGGCCTCACCGAAACAATGCCAACCAGGTAACGATCATGAGCTCCCGGGTGATCTCGCTGATCGCCGGCGACCGCGCCCGATGGGCCCTGGCCGGGGATCAGCTCTATGTCGACTTCGACATAAGTGAAGAGAACCTACCGGTGGGCACCGTCATCACAGTCGGCGATGCCGTGTTGGAGGTGAGCCCCATGCCTCATACCGGGTGCAACAAGTTCGCCTCCCGATTTGGGGATGAGGCCCTGGCCTGGGCCAACACCGATGTCGGCAAACGCCTCCGTCTCCGAGGCATGTACGCACACGTGGTCACCGAGGGCGAGATTCGGGTTGGTGACGTGGTTCGCCGAGCCTGACTCACCCGTCGTCGAGGAAGGTGGCCACTGGGCGCCCGTCTACCACCTCATAGCCAACCTCCACCGGTTCTCCACTGCGGAGGTGGTCCCGAAGATGCGACAGTGGGAAAGCGTAGTCACCGGTAGGTGAGGGGAAGAAGACGATCGGCTCGCCTTCCACCAGCACCGTGAACTGCGTTATCGAATCGAGGTTCCCGCTGACGTCGATAACCACCCCCCTGACGGTTCCCGAATCGGTGCCACACGCCGCGGCGACCAGTCCAAGAGCCAGGAGAGCGGTCAGGGAGACCGGAGTGAGGCCTCGAGGCGATCCCATTCCCGCTCCTCGCTGTTCCACCGGAACCAGATCACCGCGATTGTGATCCACAACAGCAGTCCCATCCCCAATTTCATGACGATCCCGGCGATGGTCTGGTCGCTGACCGCGCTCAGCCCGTAGGCGAGGGCGGCATCGCCATAGACCGGATACAGGGGAACCGAGGAGAAGGTGAGAAACGACGCCGGGATGGTGGGGAGGAGGGAGTGCGCCAGCAGGTAGAGCATCTGCCCCGGGGGGGCCAGCCGCGGTATCGCCGCGGTCGGCGAGACCACTGGAAGCCACATCACCAAGCCGACCGTGATCAACCAGGCGTGCACCGCGAAATGAGCAAATTCGTTGCTGACCATCGCCTCGACCAGGAATGGCCAGTGAATCACCACCAGGGAGACGGTGAATAGGAAGAACGCGGGAACTGCCTGGGCCACCCTCCGCAGCGTCGGCGCCACCCTGGGATGACCCAGGGTGCGGTCGGCCAGCCAACGCGGCAGGCCGACCAGAAGGAGCCTTGTGACCACCAGCGCCAGCACCAGATGCTCCACCATGTGGACCATGAACAGGCTGGTCTCCCCGATGTCATGAAACGGCCACGACGAGACCAGAAGGATGCCGACAAGGGCTCCGTACCACGCCCGTCTCTGCCGCGGGGTAGCAGCAGGAGCCCCCTGATCGGCGAGGGGGCGAATCCGCCAATCGGCGAACCAGTATCCAAACCCGAGCAGGAAGACGAGGAGGAAGACGTCGTAGTGAGGATGAAAGGCGGGCAGCGGGAACCCCACTCAACCCCCCCTGATGGCGACGACCCCCAACCCGGCGAGCGCGATCAGCTAGACCCCCACGGCCAGCACGA
>CAZKFU010000020.1:0-9542 GCA_964552165.1 uncultured Acidimicrobiaceae bacterium | reverse complement strand
GCAATGGTGGCCGCACTACGCCCTTCTGCTGACGGGGGTGACGGTCGCCGTGGCCTCGGGCCGCCGTCGTGAAGAGCTGGAGTCACTCCTCGGCAACTCTCAAGGATTGATCCTCGTCGGCGAGCACGGCAGCGACACCGGAGACGAGGTGGTATCCCCGCCCCCACTCGACGAGACCGTGGCGAACCTGGAGTCGATCGCCTCCGATCTCCCGGGAGCGTGGGTCGAGGCCAAGCGTTGGTCGGCCGTCTTCCACTACCGGGGAGCGGACCCGAAACAGGCGCCCGCTGCGGTGCGCCGTGTTCTCGAGGGGCCAGGCGCCGCTCCGGGGGTGACACCCCTCCCCGGGCACATGGTCGTCGAGCTCCATCTCACCTCGGTTAACAAAGGAGACGCGGTGCGGAGCCTGCGGAACTCGATCGGTGCCGCCGCCGTGCTGTTCGTCGGAGACGACCTCTCAGACGAGAGCGTGTTCGAGACGCTCGAGGAAGGCGATGTCGGGGTCAAGGTGGGCCCTGGCGACACTGCGGCGCGACTGCGGGTCGGCGACGTCGACGGGGTGGCTTCGGCGTTGGAGTACCTGGTCGAAAGGGGTGGCTGACACCGCGTTTTGGCGATATTTAGTGATCCAGGGGGGTTGTTTTCTGTCGGTGGCGTCTGGTATTATCGTACACATGTTCGATGATTGGAACGTGGAGGTGGCACAGCTGGAGGAGGCTCTGGCGGCCCGCGAGGCCGAGATCTCCCGGCTTCGCAGGGGAGCAGATCACGCTGCTGCGCCATTTGGACGTGTTGCAGGTCGATGCCGCCGAGGGAGACCGGACCATGACCGATTGGGTGTCCTCGCGGCTGGACCTGTCGCATCAGACGGCATCCCGCATGATGCGTATCGCCCGCGCCGACCACCCTGACATCGACATCGGCATGGAGTCCGGCGAATACGGGCTGGATCGTGCCGACCTTCTCTGCCGCCTTCGCTCCTTGGACGGCCCCGAGGACGTCATCACTGACTCCGGCGCCTACAGCCTCGGCCATCTCTACGGTCTCGTCGACAGGCTGCGCCGAGTCGATGCCCTCACCGAGAGCTTCCTCTTCGACGACCGTTACCTGGTGATCCAACCCAGCCTCGACGAATCCGCCTTTCGGATCTGGGGTCACCTCCCCGGGGCGGATGGTCGTGTGGTGGAAAAGGCGCTGACCGAGCGAGAGGGAGACCTCCCCTCCCTGCCTCAACAGACGCAGGGCCAGCGCCGAGTAGACGCCCTCACCTCGATATGCATGGATTCGCTCACCGCCACCTCGGAGTCGGCCGAGACCGACAGGGCGGTAACGGTTGCCGAGGTGTTCGTCGATGCCTCCCAGGCCGCTCCCACCAGAGGGGAAACCGGTGTAGCCCTCGCCTCTGGTCCCCGGGTTGGTCCCAACACTCTCTCCGAGATCCTTTGCACCGGCAAGGTACGGGTCATCATGAGAGGAGAGGACGGCCGTCCGATTGGTGTCTCCGATCTCGGAGAGGCGATACCCCCGGCGGTTCGCTCCTATGTCCTGTTTCGAGACCAGGGGCGATGCACCATCGACGGATGCCGCAGCCGCTACCGCCTTCAACCCCATCACATTGTTCAGCGGTCGCATGGCGGCGACCACGACCCGGCCAACCTCACCACCCTCTGTTGGTACCACCACCATGTCGCCATACATCAGATGGGCATGAGCCTCGACCCCGACAGCCCGCCCCACCGCAGGAGACTGCTGTGGCAACACAACCACGGACCGCCTCACGGGGCCGAGCAACCATCCAGTCTGAAACTGCATCCGGGGGAACCACGGAGACCTGTTCTCACGTCCTAGAGGACAGCACCCTGGGAGAAACATGCGAGGCCTGTCGGCACAGGGGACAATTGCGCTGATCCTGCTGGTCGTCTCATGCACCGCCGACGGTGCAACCGATCTCGTGGCGCCCTCGTCGACCACGGCGGCAGAATCCGAGTCGCCGGCTCCATCCAGGGAAGGGCTCGGGGCGACCGAGACCGTCACCAGCACCGTCGAGTTGGAGGATGGCGGCTCCGTCGACGTCGTCTGTCTGGTGGGGTGTCGCGCCGCCACCGGTGGTGCCACCGACCTCGAGGCCGAGCCGGCGCTGTGGCTGGCGCATGGGACCTATCACCGCTGGTCCGAGGCCACGGGCTGCCCGATACGGATCGATGTGATCTCTCACATCCATGGCGCTGAGCATTGCGATTGGGAGGAAACCGAGTTCATCACGATCGGGGATCCATTGGGGGCCTCCATCGGCCGTGAGCGTCTCTCCGAGTCGGCTCGTCGCTTTGTTTGGAATGAGGGCGGTGCAATCCCAACACTGGCCCCAGCTCGCTCGATCCTGCGAAGCGAGCTCCCCGACGGCGCATATGACACGGGGTTCCGCAATGGCGAGGCGGAGCTCTGGCTCCATGAAGCCTCGGACTCGGTTCTCTACCGAGTTGAGGGAGATGAGGCACAAGTGTGGGTGCTAGACCCGACGGCGGGGCTGTGCATGTGAGAAGAGGGTCTAACCCCCGATGTAGCTCATCTCCACCTTGACCCAATTCTCGGTGTTTGACGATCGCAATTCCGAGTAGCGGTCGGTCCGGGCCGACCAAACCGAGTCGATGAGCGCTCCCAGCTCCTCATCGGTCGCCCCCGACCGCAGCGGATTCATCATGTCGGTGCCGGTGGAGGCGAAGAGGCAGGTGTAAATGCCTCCTTCCGCCGAGAGCCGGACCCGAGAGCAGTCGGCGCAGAAGGGCTGCGACACCGAGCCGATGACCCCGATCTCCCCGGCGCCATCCCGATACCGGTATCGGTTGGCAACCTCGCCCAAGTAGTTGGGGGCGACGGGCTCCAAAGGGAACTCGGCGTCGATGGCCGAGATGATCTCGCGGGCCGGGACCACGTCATCGAGACGCCAGCCATTGGTGGTACCCACATCCATGTACTCGATGTACCTGACGATGTGGCCGGTCCCCCGGAAGTGGCGGGCCATGTCGAGAACGGCATGCTCGTTCACCCCTCTCTGCACCACGCAGTTGATCTTGATCGGGCCCAGACCCGCCGCCGCGGCGGCATCGATTCCCTCCAACACCCCGGCAACGGCGAAGCCGGCGTCGTTCATCGCCATGAAGGTCTCGTCGTCCAACGCGTCGAGGCTGACGGTCACCCGGGTCAAGCCCGCCTCCGCCAGCCTCTCGGCCTTGCGGGCGAGTAGCGAGGCGTTGGTGGTCAGCGTCAAGTCGTCGACATCGGGAATCTCGGCCAGCATCGAGATGAGGTTCTCGATCTGCCGCCGGAGAAGCGGCTCGCCGCCGGTCAGGCGCAGCTTGTTGACCCCACGATCGACGAAGAGGGCCGCCACCCGGGCTATCTCCTCGTAGCTGAGAACCTGATCACGGGAGAGAAACTCGTAGTCGGGACCGAATATCTCACGCGGCATGCAGTAGGTGCAACGAAAGTTGCAACGATCGGTCACCGAGATGCGCAGGTCGCGCATCGACCGACCCAGTGTGTCGACCAGCGGGTCCATCGCCAGTGAGAATACGGAAATCCTCGGCCAACCGCGGTCGCCGCGCAGTGTCAGCGATGGGCGGCGACCTCTGGAACCGCTCCTCCCAGAATGCGGCTCAGATCGTTGGCCCGCGGCGCGTGAACACCCCACGGCCCGTGAGCGCACTCAGAATGATCAGCACCAGGGCCACGATGAGCAGCCAGCGCAACGCCTCGAAAAAGAGGCCAACCCCACCAACTAGCAGCGCCAGTATCAGTATCAGAACAGCCATGCTCATTGGAACATCTCCTTTGGTCGTTGGGGCAGGTGCTTGCCCACCCGTTAGGATGTCTACCCGCTGACTCTGGATTGATACCACGGCGCGATCGAAGGCACATGTGGTGGTATCCACCGGGTGAGCACCCGTCCATTTGACCCAAGGGTTTCATCTCCCCCGAAGTCGGGTAGCACCTCAGCGAGTCGATCGCTACCGAGGAGGCTCCCATGCAAGGCAACAGCATCACCAGTGTCCTAGAAGATCTGGTCGAGGCGCTCGAGGACGGTAGACGAGGTTTCGCGTTGGCGTCTGACCGCCTGGCCAAGGATGGTCACGACCAGCTGGCGGCACGGATGGCTGCCCTATCGGATCAGAGGTCCAATCTGTCCGTTCAGCTCCGGGAGATCGCCATCGGTCACGGCATCCAGATCGACGGCGGCGGCTCGCCGGGTGGAAGCCTGAGACGAGGTCGGATGACTCTCACCGACACCCTTACCGGAGACGATCCCCGTGCGGTGCTCGCCGCCGCCGAACGTGGCGAGGATCACGCCGTCAAGGAGTACGAGAAAGCCCTGCAAAGTGATGATCTCGGCGAGTTGGAGCCCGTCATAGCGATGCAGGCCGAGGTGGTGCAAGCGACGCATGATGAGGTGCGTGCGCTGCGTGACCAGCACAAATGAGCACACCGGGGATCGACCGAAACTACGTTCTGAGACCCGCGATGGGGACACAAGAAGTTGAGTTGGCGCTGGATTCGAGTCATTCCTGGACCGCCACTGCCGGTCTGAACGACCGGAGCCAGCCACCCCATCCGATGGCCACAATGGCGAGCAGTGCCACACCGCCCACCCATGGCAGCAGGGCGACGACTCCCGCCACGAACCAGCCGAGGAGAAAAGCCCCCGATGTCCCCAGCCCCGCCCGCAGTCGTCCCCCGATATCCACCAGGGCGGGGATGGGGGCGATCAAGGTGAGCAGCGCCACCGCCGAGGCGACCACGATCACGACTGGTATGCCCACCGCGAGGAGGGGCATCCCCGCCTCTCGTGGGAACAAGGACAATGAGAGCACTCCGAGGAGGAGCAATACGAAAGGCGCCACCAGCACCGCCAGCCCGAAAAGGAGCGATCGCCAGGGCCGGCTTCGCACTGCGGCCGAAGCCCGGTTCACCCGATCGGTGAAGGCATAGGTCATGGCGAGCCCGATGCCGGCGATTGCGAAAGCCGTGAGAAGGCTCGCCAGGACCCGAAGCCCGCGGAGCCGAATGTTCGGTGGAAGCGGGCGCTTCTGGAGTACCACGCCTCCGACTTCGGCGTTGTCGAGCTCGGTCGCCTCCGAGCGGGATCGGTAGCCAAGGTCGCCTCCCACCACCAGCCGGGAAGGTATCCCCAGGCGGCTGACCGCAACCTCTACGTTGCCCGAGACCTCTCCGGCCAAGGCGAGGCTCCTCATCTGCCCTTCGACGTTTCGTCCCACGTCGCCAATTAGCCGCGCATCCCACGACCAGACCAAGGCGTCCCTCCCGATCGTTGCCTCATCGGCGACCTCTACTGTCGCCGCCGCCACCATCAGGTCGTCGCCGACAGACCCTGTCACCAGCACCTCGCCGGCCGCTCCCCGCAACGACCCTCCGATCTCACCGGAAACCGTCACCTTTGGTGCCCCCACCACCACATCGCCCTCAACCAACCCGCTGATCGAGACCTGGTCGGCGGCGGCAACTATCAGATCTCCTTGGACCTTGCCCTCGATCGAGACCCGGTTGGCCGCCACATAGAGGTCCTCTCCCACAACGTCGCCCTCGCGGATTACGACGAAGCTCGCCGACGTGCGGGCGGCGAGAGCGGGAAGGGCGATCCCGACTACGAGCGCACCGAGGACCGCGGCGGCCACCCAGCGGTTAGATGGCGATGGCATCCCTTGCCAACTCGAGAAGGGCCGAAGGGAAGATCCCAAACACCAGGGTGGCAGCCACCGCGACCCCGAGCACGGCACGGACCCCGAAAGCCGACTCCGTCCGCACCTCAGGCCCTTCTTCCATGTACATCCGGATGATTATCCGCAGGTAGAAGGCCAAAGCGACCACGCTTGCCACCACGGCCACGATCACCAGCCATGAGAACCCGGCCGCCCACGCCTCCTGGAAGACACCGAACTTGGCGACAAACCCCGAAGTCACCGGCAGCCCCGCCATTCCCAGCAGCAGCACCGAGAAGGACGCCGCCAGGAAGGGGCTCCGGGATCCGAGCCCTGCGTAGTCGGAGATCGCAGAACGCGAGGCGGTCGAGCCGGTGACCGTGGTGACCACAGCGAAGGCACCGACCAATTGGACCGAGTAGATGGCCAGATAGAACCACAACCCCGCGGTGGCACCGCCGACGACCCCGGTGAGGATGAACCCGGCGTGGGCCACTCCGGAGTAGGCCAGCATCCTCTTCACGTCGTCCTGGACCAATGCCAGGATGGCGCCAACCGCCATCGACAGCGCCGCCACCGCCGCCACCACGGGCGCCCAGTCGGCAACAAGCGCCGGGAAAGCCGTTATCAGGACCCGTGCCAGGGCGGCAAAGCCCCCCACCTTCGCCACCGCCGCCATGTACCCAACGACGCCGGTTGGGGCTCCCTGATAGACGTCCGGTGCCCAGGAGTGAAACGGGGCGGCAGTCACCTTGAATCCGAGACCGGCCACGATCAAGGACAATCCGATGAGCAGGACCGCGGGGTTGGTGACGAGAAAACTGCCGAGAAACTCTCGGATCCCTATCAGCGAGAACGCCCCCGTCGAGGCGTAGACGAGGGCTACCCCATACACGAAGATCGCCGACGCGAACGCACCCATCAGGAAGTACTTGATGGCGGCCTCGTCCGACTCGGTGCGCTCTCGAGTGATCCCGGCGAGGACATAGAGCGAGATCGACCCGACCTCGAGCGCCACGAACATCATCACCAGCTGAGTGGAGGCCGCCATGAGGCCGAAGCCGAGCGTCGCCAGAAGGATCAAGGCCAGGGCTTCCGCAGCTTGGCGGCGTAGAGATTCGACCATCTTCCATCCCGCCGCCACGCCGAGGGCGGTGGCGACAAGAAGCACGAACCTGGCGAATACCGCAAAGCGGTCGACGGCGATCATCTCGGCGAAGGGGAGGAGCTGGCTGCGATCGTCGGCCAGCTCTTCGATCCATAGCCACTGCCACACCGAGAAGGCTGCCGCCACCACGAGGCTGCCGGTGACCACGGCACCCAGGACACGCGCCGCCGGCTTCCATTGGACGTCGATCAGCAACACCAACACCGCCCCCACCGCCAGAGAAACCTCCGGCGCCACCGCCAGCCAGGAGACCACAGGAGCCGTGATCATTCGCCGTCACTCCCGGCAACGAAAACGTCTCCGAGCCGTCCCGGGACCGGAACCACATAGTCGGTAGAGGCGACCACATGGTCGAGCGCGGCCTCGGTGGAAGGTCCGATCTTGTCGAGGAGGACCCTGGGGTAGAGACCGATCACCAAGACGAGGATGACAAGCGGAGCCAAGATGGCCATCTCGCGTGCGGACAGGTCAGGGAGCACCTTGTTTTCCTCCCGCTCGGGGACACCCGTGAACACCCGCTCGTATGCCCACAACAGGTAGACGGCCGCCAGCACCACGCCCACGGCGGCGACGGCAGCGAAAACGGGGAGTGTGGCAAAGCTCCCGACCAGCACCATGAACTCACCCACGAACCCGGCCAGCCCGGGAAGCCCGATCGAGGCGAATGCCATGAACAGGAAGGCCCCGGCGAACAATGGCATCACCTGCTGCAACCCACCGAAGTCCGATATCTGCTTGGTGTGGCGCCGGTCGTAGAGCATCCCCACCAGGATGAAGAGCGCCCCCGTGATGAGCCCATGGCTGATGTTCTGGACGACAGCGCCCTGGAGGCCACCCGAGGTGAGAGCGAATATCCCGAGCACGATGAACCCGAGGTGGCTCACCGAGGAGTAGGCGACGAGCTTCTTGAGATCGGGTTGGACGATGGCGACGGCGGCTCCGTAGATGATCCCGATGACGGCCAGCACCGCCACCACCGGCACCAGGTCGACCGTTGCCTGGGGGAAGAGGCTGAGGTTGAAACGGAGCAGCCCATAGGTTCCCAGCTTCAGCAGCACGCCGGCAAGCAGCACCGATCCCGCGGTCGGCGCCTCGACGTGGGCGTCTGGGAGCCAGGTGTGGAGCGGGAAAACCGGCACCTTGATGGCGAAGGCAAGAGCAAATGCGGCGAACAGCCACCTCTCGGCGGTCCCGTCGAGGGTGAGAGACATCAGGTCGGCCAGGGCGAAGGAAGGCGACCCGAACTCGGAGTTGTGCTGGATGGCGAGAGCGATGATCCCGGCCAGCATCAGCGCCGAGCCCAGCGCCGTGTAAATGAAAAACTTGAAGGCGGCGTACACCCGGCGCTCGCTCCCCCAGATCCCGATGATGAAATACATCGGGATGAGGATCACCTCGAAGAAGACGAAGAAGAGGAAGAGGTCGAGGGCGAGGAAGACCCCGATCATCCCCGCCTCCAGCAGCAGCGTGTAGACCACGAACTCCTTGGTCCTCTTGGTGATCGTGGTCGAGGCGGCCAGCGCCAGCGGCACCAGGACCGCGGTCAGCACCACCAAGGGCAGCGAGATTCCGTCGACCCCGAGGCGCCACCCCAGGCCCCACGGCTCATACCAAGACACGTCGGTCGTCAGCTGAAAGCCCGCGGCGGGTTCGAAGACGACGAACAGATATCCGGCAAGCGCCAGCGGCAAGGTGGACAGGGCGATTCCCAAGGGGAGAACAAGCTCGGGACGCCGCCTGGGGATCAAGGCGACCACCGCGGCGCAGGCGACAGGAACAAGGATGAGAGCGGTCAGCATCGTGCGGTCAAGCCCCCCTCACCAGCATCCAGATGACCAAAGCCAAAGCACCGGCGAGGAACCCGACGGCGTAGTTGCGCACGAAACCCGACTGGAGCGGTCGTAGCCACTCGCCCACCCTCCTGGTCAAGACGCCGGCACCGTCGACGGCCCCGTCGATGATCTTGAGGTCGATCGAGAACGCGGCAGCCTCGGCGGCCCGGCGAGCGGGTCTAACCAGGGCCACCCCGTAGGCGTCGTCGACTCGATAACCGGCCTCCCACGCTCCCCATAGGGGCTGCAACCCACTCTCGAACCGCTTCCAGGCCTCGCGGGGCCGGCTGTAGGTCAGATATGCGGCGGCTAGACCTCCCAACCCGGCAACGACCGAGACCGCGGCGAGGACGGCGAACATCAACAGCCCTTCGGGCGGGTGCTGGAGGTCGATCCCTTGAAACGCCGGTTCCAGGAAGTGCTCCAGGGTGGTACGGAGCGGGGTATTGACCAGACCCCCGATCACCGAGAGTCCCGCGAGCACCACCAAAGGGAGAGTCATCACCCGTGGCGATTCGTGGGGATGTATGCCATCGCTCCACCTCGGCTCGCCAAGGAAGACCATGGCCCATTGCCGGGTCATGTAGAAGGCGGTTAGAAGGGCGGTCACCAGCCCGACGAGCCACAAGGCCGAGAACCACCCGCCTTTGGCGAAGGCGGAGGCAAGAATCTCATCCTTCGACCAGAACCCGGCGAGCGGTGGTATCCCGGCTATCGCCAGCGTGGCCACGCCCATCGTCGCCGCCGTCACCGGCATCACCCGGCGCAAGCCGCCCATCTTGTGCATGTCCTGCTCGCCGCCGAGGGCATGGATCACCGAGCCTGCCCCGA
>CAZKFU010000019.1:0-10329 GCA_964552165.1 uncultured Acidimicrobiaceae bacterium | reverse complement strand
GTGACGAACACGAACCCTCTGGATGTTGGGCAGCCAGCGGCGGCTGTTGCGCTTGTGGGAGAAGCTGACCGACTTCCCGTAGGAAGGCTCCTTCCCACAGATCTCACAGCGATACGACATTGACAACTCCTGGCGGATCTTTAGAGGCAGGGTGGTCGGTCTCTTGCGGACCAAAGACCAGCAGCGAGGATAGCGGCTGATGTCCGGTACACCCATTCCATCGGCAGTACGGTCCTCGGCCATGACGACGAGCAGACGATGGCTTCGCTTGCCAAGCTGACCACCGTCGAGGTCTCCAGCGTGTCGGGTCTGGGTGGCAGCCGCACCACCATGTTGGCCAAGGCGGGAATTCACACCGTGGCCGACCTGCTGCTCCACGTTCCGCACCGTTACGTGGACCGGAAGCAGACCGAGCCCATTGCTCAAGTCCGTCGGGGGGTGGAGGTGACGGTCGTGGGAGAGGTCAAGTCGGTTTCCTCGCGCCGGCCCCGCCGCAACATGGAGATAATCGAGGCTTCGATCGCCGACGAGACGGCTGCGATCAAGGCGGTGTGGTTCAACCAGGGATTTCGCAAGCGTCAGCTGGGGCAAGGGTCGGTCGTGGCGCTATCGGGGAAGGTCGAGTCATACCAGGGCAAGCTCCAGATGAAGAGCCCCGATGTCGACGTCATCGACAGCCCAACGGAGGGGCTGCTGACAGGGAGGATCGTGCCGATCCACACCGGTGTGGGACGGGTCACCCCTGGCGTGTTGCGCCGGGCGATCCACAATGCCCTCGCTCGTAGCCGCCCCATCTCCGACCCGGTGCCGCAACGGCTGCGTGAGAACCGGGAGCTAATGGGACGGGACGCGGCCATCGCCGCGATCCACTTCCCCGAGTCGATGGCGCTTCAGAACCGGGCC
Source organism: uncultured Acidimicrobiaceae bacterium (assembly GCA_964552165.1). GTDB lineage: Bacteria > Actinomycetota > Acidimicrobiia > Spongiisociales > ZC4RG35 > CAZKFU01. The sequence continues at coordinate 9,426 of CAZKFU010000019.1, read as the reverse complement.
CGCGCCCGGCTCGTATACGACGAGCTGTTTCGTCTCGAGCTGGCGCTGGCGGTGCAAAAGCGGCGACAGATAGACGATGCCGTCGGGATCGCCCACACCATCTCCGGGGAGCTGGCGCACAGGTTCATCGCCGGACTTCCCTACGACCTCACCTCGGCGCAACGCCGGGTGCTGGGGGAGATCGAGGCCGACCTGAGGCGGTCACACCCTATGCATCGGCTTCTCCAAGGCGAGGTGGGCTCGGGAAAGACGGTGGTTGCGGTCGCCACCATGCTCCATGGGGTCGAAGGTGGATATCAGGCAGCCCTGATGGCGCCAACCGAAGTGCTGGCCGAGCAGCACTTCCTGGGTGTCCGTGCTCTTCTCGAGGAGTCGGGAATGGCACCGGCCGAGCAGGGACAGGGCCACCAACTGGGCATGTCCTCTCTTTTCACAACCGACTCGGGACGCTCGGTCAGGCTGGCCCTTCTGACCGGAAGTCATGTGGTGGCCAACCACAGACCGGGGATCACCCGAAATGAGCTCATCGAGGAGGCTGCCGCCGGCGAGGTCGACATAGTCGTCGGGACGCATGCGCTGATCCAGGAAGGTGTCGGCTTTGCCGCGCTCGGAGTCGCGATCGTCGACGAGCAGCATCGATTTGGGGTGGGGCAGCGGGTGCTGCTCAAAGAGAAGGGCATCGATCCCGACGTGCTGATAATGACCGCGACGCCAATCCCTCGGACACTGACGATGACGATCTACGGGGACCTCGATGTCTCGCTCATCGACGAGATGCCGCCCGGCAGACATTCGGTGGCGACGAGTCACCTCTCGAGGAGCGAGGAGTCGAAGGCTTGGGAGGTGGTTCGCGCCGAGGTCGCCCGTGGCGGGCAGGCGTTCGTAGTGTGCCCACTCGTCAAGGACAGCCCCAAGGTGGAGGCGGCGTCGGCCGAGGCCGAGTACGAGAGGCTCAGAGCGATTCTCGAGGGCATGGCGGTGGGCCTGATCCACGGTCAGATGCCGCCACGGGACAAGGAGGCGGTCATGGCGGAGGTGAGGGGCGGCAAGGTCGATGTCCTGGTGGCGACCACGGTGATCGAGGTGGGCATCGATGTCCCCAATGCCACGGTCATGGTCGTCGAGGACGCCGACAGGTTCGGTCTCTCCCAGCTCCATCAGCTCCGCGGTCGGGTGGGCCGAGGTGAGCAACCCAGTGTCTGCATCCTGATCGCCGATCCGAGCACCGACGAGGCCACGGAGCGGATCGCAGCGATGGTGGCGACAAATGACGGGTTTCGCCTCGCCGAGGAAGACCTGCGGATTCGCGGCCAGGGTGCAGTGTTCGGCGCTCGCCAATCGGGGGTCGCCGACCTGAGGCTTGCCGACGTCCTCAAGGACTATGACACCCTGGTGGCGGCACGGACCGATGCCTTCGAACTGGTCGCGGGCGACCCCGCTCTCGAGGGGCATGTGGAGCTGCGCGACGAGGTGCTAGCGCTGCTCGGAGAGGACATCGAGTGGCTCTTCAAGAGCTAGTTTCCGTCATCTCGAGGCGCGCGGTGGCGGGATGAGGATCATCGCCGGCAAGGCCAAGGGCAGGAAACTTGTCGCCCCCGACACTCAGGCCACCCGCCCCGCGACCGACCGGGTGCGGGAGGCGCTCTTCTCGTCGATCGGTCCCCTGGTGGAAGACGCCCGGGTCCTCGACCTCTATGCGGGGTCGGGAAGTTACGGCCTGGAGGCCCTCAGTAGGGGGGCGGCTTCGGCGCTCTTCGTGGAGAGCGGCCGCAAGGCAGCGGAGGCGCTGCGTCGCAACATTGCCGCCCTCGGTCTCGGCGGGGTGGTGGCTGTCGTCCCCGTCTCCAGGTTTCTCCGCGATACCGCGGCCACGTTCGACCTGGTTTTTGTCGACCCCCCGTGGGACCTGTCCTCTGACGTCCTTACCCAGGAGTTGGCCATACTCGATCGGATGCTCGCCCCCGGCGCCGCGGTGGTGGTATCCCGGCGCAAGCAGGATCGGGCGCCGGGCCACCCGGGCAACTGGCGGGTTGCCACCGATAGGCGCCACGGAGATACCAGAATCCTCAGGTACGAGAAGCAGTAGGAGACCGACTCGGTGACGGTTGCGGTATGCCCCGGAAGTTTCGATCCACCGACCAATGGTCATGTCGACGTGATACGCCGTGCCCGATCGGTATTTGACCAGCTGATCGTTGCGGTGGTCGACAACCCTGCCAAGAGTCCGATGTTCACAGTGGAGGAGCGCGTGGGGATGCTCAAGGCAGTCGTGGGAGACGAGTCGGAGGTGGTTTCCTTCTCCGGTCTGCTGGTCGACTTTGTGGTGTCACGCCGCGCCAATGTCGTGGTCAAGGGGCTGCGCGCCGGCTCTGACTTCGATTACGAGCTGCAGATGGCCCAGATGAATCGGACACTGAGCGGGGTGGAGACGGTCTTCATACCGACCAAACCGGAGTGGAGCTATCTGAGCTCGTCGCTGATCAAGGAGGTCGCCAGGCTCGGTGGCTCCGTCAGTGACCTGGTTCCCCCTAACGTCCTGGAAGCCCTCATGGAGCGATCGCGATGACTGACGAGCAAACGAGCGAGGCCACCACCACTGCCGAGGTCGGAGCCGAGCTCCGCGACCTACAGGAGATGATCGAGGACATGATCGTTCATCTCCATGAGGCCAAGACCGTTCCCCTGTCCTCGAACGTCCTCGTCGATCGCGATGAGTTCCTGGGGATGCTGGAGCGGCTGCGAGCCGAGCTCCCCGATGAGCTGAGAGCGGCGAGATGGATGATCAGGGAGCGGGAGGCGTTCATCTCCCGAACCAACGAGAAGGCTCGTGAGATAGTCGCCAAGGCCAGAGCCGAGTCCGAGGAGCTGGTCTCGGATCACCGGATCGTCGCCGAGGCGACCGAGGAAGCCAACATTCTGGTGCGGCGAGCCGAGGGCGAGTCGAGGCGAATGCGTCTGGAAGCCGAGGATGACATCGAAAGATCCCTCCAGGGCCTGGAGACGCTGATCACAGAGATCCTCGGTAAGGTCTCCCGGGCCCGGCGCGAGCTGCACGAGGCGCGCCCCAAACCTCCTGATGTCCCCGTCTGAGAGATCTCGACCGACCCTGGTCGTCCACGTAGCCGACCTGATCGGCGACCCTGGCAGGAACCGGCCATTTGATGGTGAGGTGGCTGCGTCGTTGCGGCTGGGCGAGTCTCGTGTCGAAGGCGTGGTTGGCGCCGAAGGGGTGGTGACCGGGATCATCGATGGTGTCATCGCCGAGTTCGAGGCCTCGGCGGTGGCGGAGCTGCGTTGTGTTCGCTGCCTCCGGCAATGGGAGCACCTGTTGGTGGTGAGGGCTTCTCAGGTTTTCACGCGCCAACCCGACGAGGACGGGTACCGCATCATCGAGTCGACCATCGATCTCTCGGGGCCGGTTCTCGACGAGGTTGCGCTTGCCATACCGGCGGCCCCACTGTGCCGTCCCGACTGCCGGGGACTTTGCCCAACGTGTGGAACCGACTTGAATACTGACCCCTGTGCCGGCCACGACGAGGAGTCGCTCTCGCCGTTTGCCGCGCTCAAAGACTTGTTCGATCCTTGATCCGAGGAGCTCACCCGATGGCGGTGCCCAAGAAGAAAATGTCAAGAATGCGCACCAGGCAGCGCAAGGCGGCCTGGAAGGTGTCGAGGCCGGAGTCATCGGAGTGCCCACAGTGCGGCAAGCCCAAGCTGCCGCATCGCGCCTGCCGCGAATGCGGTTTCTACAAAGGCCGTGAAGTTCTCGACGTCGGGTAGGCGTTGACCCTCATCGCCCTGGATGCGATGGGGGGCGACCTTGCCCCCACCGAGACGGTGGCGGGGGCGGTCGCCGCCGCGGCCGCCGGTGTCGAGGTGGTCTTGGTTGGTGACGAGGAGCCGTTACGCGCCGCCCTGGGCACCCATGCCGCCGCGCTTCCGGTGATTCACGCATCTGCCACCGTCGACATGGGTGACGATCCCCGCCGGGCCTTGCGTGAGAAGCCGGACTCGTCGATCTCGGTGGCGGCGCGTCTGGTGGCGTCAGGGGAGGCCGGGGGCATGGTGTCCGCAGGCTCCACTGGAGCGGCGATGGCGGCGGCCGCAATCATCATCGGCAGGGTGCCCGGTGTGCTGCGCCCTTCGATCGCCACCATCTTCCCCACCCCGGGGAGCCCAACGCTGGTACTCGACTCCGGTGCCAACCCCGACGTCAAGCCCGAGCATCTGGTCCAATTCGCCCAGATGGGTGCGGCCGCCGCCGAAGCCCTCTTTGGGCTCACCAAACCCAGGGTGGCCCTTCTCAGCATCGGCGAGGAGGAGAGCAAAGGGCGTCAACTGGAAAGAGACGCCAACCGCCTGTTGGCGGGGACATCCCTCAATTTCATCGGCAACGTTGAGGGCCGTGATGTCGCCAATGACAGCACCGACGTGATCGTGACCGACGGCTTCACCGGGAATGTGTTCCTCAAGAGCGTCGAGGGAACTGCGCAGATGGTGATGGGACTCGTCGTGGATGCCCTATCCAAACTCGAGCCCGCTCCCTGGCATTGGGGGCACTGAAGGGAGTCCGAACGATGCTCGATTACGAGACTTATGGCGGGGCTCAGTTACTCGGCGTGCGTGGAGTCGTGGTCATAAGCCACGGCAGCTCGACCAGAGTGGCGATCGCCAACGCTCTGCAGCTGGCCTCCGACGCCGCCGATCACGAGCTTCCCGAGCGTCTCGCCGCCGCTGTCTCCGGATGAGAGAGCTCGAAGCCGCACTAGGTCACACCTTCGAGAATCCTGCGCTTCTGAAGAAGGCGCTCACCCACTCCTCGCTGGCACGGGAGACCGAGGGTCTCGCCGACAACGAGAGGCTCGAGTTCTTGGGCGACGCGGTCCTCCAACTCGCAGTGACCGATTACCTCTTCGTCAACTATCCCCACCTTCCCGAAGGTCACCTCGCCAAGGCGCGTTCCGCGGTGGTCAGCGGCGATGCGCTTGCCGAGGTCGCCGCCACCGTCGGGCTGGGTCGGCACATTCTGCTGGGTCAGGGTGAGGAGATGACCGAGGGACGACGGAAAGCCTCCATCCTGGCCAACACCATGGAGGCCTTGCTTGGAGCGGTCTACCTGGATGCCGGTTTCGAAACGGCGAAGGCCGTGGTGCTCGACCTTTGGGGGGGACGCATCGACGAGCGGGCACGTACCCCCGGCGTGTCCGACTACAAGACCCGGCTTCAAGAGATGCTGGCGGTATCGGGCCGGCTCCCCCAATACGCGGTGAGTGGCTCCGGGCCTACCCACGACCCCGTGTTCGTCGCCGAGGTATCCATCGAGGGCGCGGTTCTCGGACGCGGCGAAGGCCGCTCGAAGAAGCAGGCGGAACAGGCCGCCGCCGAGGCGGCCCTGCAGAGGCTTGATCAGATTGGAAGGTGATCAGGTCTCACCCCGGGCGCGCAGATCGAGGTACCAGGACGTGATCATGACGCTGATCGCGGCCACGATGAGACCCTGAACGACTGTGCCCAGGACCGCTGCCGCGGCCAGCCCTCTCCCGGCGCCAACCGCCAGCGCCGGGAGTGCGACCAATTGAACCGCCTGTCCCGCCAGCGTGCCCGCCACCCCGACCAGAGTCACAAACCCGACGGTGGGCCACCATCGCCCCCGGACCAACCGGTAGGAACGTCTCAAGGCATCCACGACCGGGAGGTTCTCGAGTGCCATCACCGGGACGACCATCGTCAAGAACCCGGCTAAGGCGATACCGGGGACCACGAACAGCACAAGCCCGGCCAGAATCGCGACGGCGGCGACGACGGTGGCCAGGAGCAGAGGGCCCAGGCGCCTCAATGCCAGGGCGACGGCCTGCGCTACTGCCAAATCGACTCCGGCGGTGTGGGCTGCAGCGAGGCGATGGCCAACAGCCGCCACGAACACCGATGCGATCACCTGAAGCCCGAGCAAGATCGTGAGGGCGGCCAGCGCCGAGCGCATCAGGCTCTCCAACTCGAGGCCGGCGACTCCGTCGAGGCCGGTGGGGTCGTTGAGGACCAGCCGGAAGAACTCGGTGGCCCCGGTGGCCTGGATGACGAGGAGGCTGAGAGCCCCCATCGGTATGAAGGCACCCAGTGCAGGGGAAATCAGCTTGGTGAACACCGCAGCCAGCGTGCTCATGCCATCGGAGAGGACGATGCCGAACGGCCGAGGGCCCATGCTGGTCACCGCCATTACGGTAACCCCCCAGATGTCGCATTCCCCATGCCCGAGCTACCAGAGGTAGAGCTGACTCGCCGGCACCTCGCCACTGCGGTGGCGGGCCGGCGTCTGAGAGATGTGGTCGTCAGTCACGACAGAACCGCCCGACGCAATATGAGGCGACGTCACGTCGCCGATCGGTTGGAGGGCCGGCGTATCCACCGTTGGAGCCGCCGCGGCAAGTACCTGTTCGCCGAGGTCGAGGGCCATCTCACCCTGCTTGCCCACCTGTGGATGTCGGGCAGGTTCAGCGTCAGCAAGGAGCCGCCGCCTCCGCACACCCATTTCCGCGCTTCGATCGAGGGGACCGGGGCGAACGTGTATTTCATCGACCCGCGGACTTTTGGTTTTGTAGCCGTCCTCACTCCAGAGGAGCTGGGATCCGATCCCGTTAGCCGCCTTGGTCGCGACGCGCTCGACGATCTCCCGTCGAGCGAGGAGCTGGAGGCGAGGCTTCGGAGGAGGACCGCTCCGATCAAGGCGATACTCCTGGATCAGTCCCTCGTTGCGGGGTTGGGGAACATCTACGTCGACGAGATCCTCCACGCTGCCCGTATCCATCCGCTCCGAACTGGGTCCTCGCTTCGCTCCGATGAGTTGGCGGCGCTGCATGCGGCAGTGGGCCCTGTGCTCGGTGGCGCCTTGGCGGGCGGTGGCACCACCCTCGACGACATGGCATACCTTCTACCCGACGGCCGGGCCGGCGAGTACATGATGCGGCTGGCCGCGTACGACCGTACCGGCGAGCCCTGCCCTGTCTGCAGGACTCCGATAGATCGCATCATGATTCGCGGCAGATCGAGCCATTTCTGCGCGGTCTGCCAACCTGCCGCCGATCGGCGTTGAAGGCGCTGCACGCTATCGTGACGGGACGGGTGCAGATGGTCGGCTACCGACAGGCATGCCGGATCGCGGCTCGGTCGCTCGGTCTGTCGGGGTGGGTCCGCAACCGTGCCGATGGCACCGTCGAGGTGTGGGCCCAAGGCCCTGACGCCGCACTCGACGATTTCGTCCCGCATCTATGGCGGGGGTCGACGGCGGCGGAGGTGGTGGGTGTGGAATCGGAGATGGTGGCCCCGGACACCACTCTCCGCGACTTCTTCATCATGCCCGACGAGCGCTTGAGACCATGAACCAGACAGGTCGCTGTTAGCCTGACGGTTAATCACATCGATGTCATTCACGCCAGGGTCTGATTCGTGTATCTCAAGTCACTAAAGCTCGTCGGCTTCAAGTCGTTCGCCGACCGGACACGCCTCGAGCTGCGCCCGGGGGTGACCGTGGTCGTTGGTCCCAACGGATCGGGCAAGTCCAATCTGGTTGACGCCCTCTCCTGGGTGATGGGGAGCCAGTCGACACGCTCCCTTCGGACCCAAAAGATGGAGGATGTCATCTTCGCGGGGACGGCCACCCGGCCACCGCTCAATCGGGCCGAGGTCACCCTGGTGATCGACAATGCCACCGGATCGCTCCCGCTGGATCTCCCCGAAGTGGCCCTCACCCGTCGCCTCTACCGCGACGGCTCGTCGGATTACGAGATGAATGGGGTTCCCTGCCGTCTTCTCGACATCCAGGAACTGTTATCGGACTCCGGTGTGGGCCGGTTACAGCACACCATCATCGGGCAGGGTGAGATCAACTCAGTCCTCAACGCGTCTCCGGCCGATCACCGGGCGGTGATCGAGGAGGCGGCAGGCATCCTCAAGCACCGCAACCGCCGCGAGCGATCGATTCGGCGTCTCGAGCGAACCGACTCCGATGGCGTCAGGCTCCACGACCTCCTGGGAGAGCTGACTCGTCAGATGCGCCCGTTGAAGCGGCAAGCCGCCGCGGCCGCCTCCTACACGACACTGCGCGACGAGGTGCGCTCGCTCACGTTGTTCGTGGCCGGCAGACAGCTGGCGGCCACCGAGGCCGAGCTTGCCGGGCTCGAGGAGGAGCGTCGCATCATGGTGGTCACGGTGGAGGGGGCCGCATCCCAAATCGAGGCATCGTCGGGTGAGCTGGCCCGGCTGACACCGGAGCGTGCTCGAATCACGGACGCCCTGGAACGGGACACTGCCGCCGCCGCCCTGGTGGAGAACGGAGTCGAGCGCCTCAGGCGGGTGGCTTCGATAGCTCGGGAACGGCGCCGAGCTACCACCGGGCTTCTCGAGGGGAACGCCGAGAGAAGGAGCGACCTCGAGGTTGAGCTCGAGGTGCTCGACGGTCAGCGGAGAGATCTGGTGTCGGCGCGTGCCGAGCTGGAAGGGGCAGTCTCGCGGCACGAGACCAGGTTTCGCCGTCTCGAGGACGAGGAGCGGTCCCTGGTCACCCAGGCCGCGCTCAGCCCCGAAGGGGCGTTGGCCGCGGTTCGCGGGGAGATTGCAGCATTGGAAGCGGGCCGTGAGAGAGACCGCCGGGAGGCCGATTCGGTACAGCGCCGCCTCGACGTGGTCCGGGCGCACTCCACGACCGAGGCTGCCGAGATCGACCGAATCAACGCCGAGATCAAGGACCTCGACACCGAGACCGCAGAGTTGGAGCGCCGCTATCGAGCAGCGATCGCGGAGAGGGAGAGCATCCAGGCCCAGTGGCTCGACGCCGAGAGGTCCCTCTCCGATGCCCAGCTGGCAGCGGCGGCGGCCTCGGCCCGAGTGGACGCGATCAGGGCGACGATGTCAGGCCCGGGTGACAGCGCGGCACGGCGTGTGGTCGACACCGTCCCCGGCGCCCTGGGAATGGTTGCCGATCGACTCGATGTGCCCGCCGGCTTGGAGGCCGCAGTCGATGCGGCACTGGGCCGGTGGGTTGGCTCGGTCGCATTCATCGACATCGAGGCCTTGGAGACAGCCGTAGCCGATCTCAAAGGCTCCGGAGCCGTCGGGTTGTCTCTGGTCGCCGCGGCAAGCCCGGGCGCGGTGGCTGCCCGACAGGTGTCTCCCATCGCTGGGGCCGAAGCCCTGATCGATCGTCTTGGCCCCGGTGCCGATGCGAGCCTGGCGGCGCGGCTTCTCGGCGATGTGGTTCTCGTGGAGGACTGGGCCAGCGGGTGGCGGTTTGTGGCTGGGAACCCAGGTCTGCGCGCGGTGACCCTCCATGGCGATGTCATCTCGGTGGTTGGTGTCGATATCGGCGGCGGCGAGACGTCGCTCGCAGTGATCGAGAACGCCGAGGACGGACTGGAGAGAGCAGAAACCGAGGTG
>CAZKFU010000018.1:0-10691 GCA_964552165.1 uncultured Acidimicrobiaceae bacterium | reverse complement strand
ATCGATCACGTGTTCGTCCACTCCAACGGTGTCACCGCCCGCCGGCCCGGCGGGTGGGACGACGGGGCATTGGAGAGAGGAAGCAACGCCCTCGCCGCCCTCTATGTCGTCTACCGGACAGTCTCGCCCGAGGAGCGGATCCAGCTACTCAGGGAAGCCAACTACAACGCCGCCATCACCGAGCTCATCGAGCTCCACTCCGACCTCTGGATCCTCCGCATCACCCCCGACGCGGAAGTCCCCTCCTTCGCCGCCGGGCAGTACACCACCCTGGGTCTGGGCAACTGGGAGCCCAGAGTCGAAGGAAGCGAGGTTGACGTCGAGGAGGACGCTTTCGAGAAGATGGCGCGCCGGTCGTACTCGGTGTCGTCTTCGATTCTCGACGAGGGCGACGGACTGATCGAAGAGACCCCGGGCTGGGTCGAGTTCTACGTCGTGCTGGTCCGCGGCGAACGACCGGCGCTGACCCCCCGACTCTTCACTCGTAAGATCGGAGACCGAATATTCCTCAGCTCGAAGTACACCGGCCATTACACGTTGTCGGCCGTCTCGCCCCAAGACAACGTCGTATTTCTCGCCACGGGCACCGGGGAGGCCCCGCACAACCTGATGACCCTCGACCTTCTGCGCCGAGGCCACCAAGGGCGAATCCTGTCGGTCACCTGTGGCCGATATCGCCAAGATCTCGGGTATGCCCCGATCCAGGAGCGGGTAGAGGAGCGCTTCGAGAACTACAGATACCTGGGGGTCACGACCCGGGAGCCCGAGAACGAAGGGCAGAAGCAATACATACAGGACCTCCTCGAGTCGGGCCGGATCGACGAAGAGTTGGGCGTGCCACTCGACCCGGCGAACACCCATGTCTTCCTCTGCGGAAACCCCCTGATGATCGGGCTCCCCACCTTCGATGACGACGGCACGCCTTCGTTCCCCGAGCCACGTGGCGCCTGCGAGGTTCTTGTCGAGCGTGGCTTCACCATCGACCGCCGCAAGTCGCCGGGCAACGTCCATTACGAGGAGTACTGGAAGGAATAGTGAGCGGCGCGACTTGGCAACCCAACGCCGGTCCGGGTTAGGGTCCCCCCTTCGATGACCACAGCCAAGCGCCTCGTCCTCGCCATATTCACGCTGGCCGCGATGAGTGGATTGGCGATGGCCGGTGCATTCTCCTTCTCTCCGGCGCCGCAACGATCAGCATCTGTCGACTGGAGTCATCCGCTTCCCAGCACGACAACCACCATCGCCTCGATCCCGCCATCTACCTTCGACGATGTTGCCGAGGCGTCGAGAACGGTGACCACGACAACCACGGCTCCAACCACGGCTCCCCCCACCTCCACGACTAGCGGTTCGGAGTCGCCGCCGGCTCCAGCCGTCCAATCGCCGACCACCACTGTCCCCGCTTCGTCCCCCAAGCCAGGCGCCTTTAATCCAGCCTTCGAGAACGACTTCGCCTCGCGCATCAATGCGCTCCGCACCCAGAACGGCCTGGCGGCGTTGTCCCGCTCCGGAGATCTCGACTCCTCGGCCCGGAGTTGGGCCAAGACGATGGCGGAGCAGGGAAAGCTGGCTCACTCCGACCTGGGGCGGTTGATCCCACCATGGAGCACGGCAGCCGAGAACGTGGGGATGGGGTCAACTCCTTCGCATGTGTTCGGGTTGCTCGCCGGTAGCAACGGGCATCGCGCCAACATGCTGGGCTCATCCTTCACACACATGGGAATCGGTGTCTACGTGGACGGCGCCGGAATCCTGTGGACGGCTCATCTTTTCGCCGGCTGAGAAGAATTCGGGTTTCTCGCCGTCGCGCCTGCCGGCCCATCATCTAGGTTCGGGTCAACAGCGATCGAGGAGGATCGAATTGACTTCAATGGATGAGGGCACAACGCCCGAGCCGGAAGGCCAGAGGGACTCGATGTCCGGCGCCGCCTCCGAAGCCGCCGCCAAGGCGAGAGCGGCCGCCAACAAGCTGGGTGCGGGAGAGCAGATGGTGGCGTTGGGTGCTGCCGTCATCGTCCTCGCCGACCTGATCGGCGACATCATCGACGAGTTCAGCCTCTGGGGCGGCATATGGTGGTTCACAGCCGTCGCCGCCTTGTTTGCCATCTACGGCCGGCGCTTCCGCAATTGGAACAACCCGCTTCCGTACGGCTGGCTCCTGATGGTTCTGGGGACCGGTGCGCTGATTCTGACCGTGAGGGATGTGATCAACGAGTTGGAGGATGGCTTCGGCGATGCCGCCAGTGTCATCTTCACCCTCCTCCTCTGGGCCGCCTCGATCCTGATGTTCCTGGGCGGCCGCACCGTCCACAAGAGCGGAAAGTGATTTTGGGGCGCCCTTGAGGCGCCCCAAAATCTTCTCATCGCCTCAGCAGCAGCAGCAGCCGCCGCTTCCGACGTCACAACAATCCATGACGTCCTCCTTTCGGGAGGGGCTAGGGGCCCCTATCCATATCGATGGATGTCGATATAATGGCATCATGTATCGACGTCTGTCAATATTTCAGTCATGAGACCCGTCTGCTGCTCCCCTGCCCTCCAACCCCCGCTGTCCACCGAGGAGGCCGAGTCGACGGCGGCCACCCTAAAAGCGCTGGCCGACCCGGCGCGGCTCCGAATCGTCAGCTTGGTCGGCGCCGCCAACGAGGCCTGCGCTTGTGAGCTCGAGGAGCCCCTGGGTCTATCCCAGCCAACGGTCAGCCATCACCTGCGCGTGCTGGTCGACGCCGGATTGCTGGAGCGGGAGCAGAGAGGCCGCTGGGCGTTCTTCAAGGTGCGCGAGGAACGGCTGAGAGACATCTCACGAGCCCTCCAGCCGATGGTTGCGGTGTAGCCAGCGTCCTCCGAGTCGCCGACCACCAGCTCTTCCGGCCCGGTGACGAGCTGATCGATGCCGGGGAGTTCCCCTGGACCAGGGCCTGGAACCGGAGGGCGGTTCGGATACGTATAGCTGCGATGGAGACACGCTCACCATGGTTCCGGAGACCGAGTTCTCCGTGTTCAGCGAATTCCACCGTATGGGATGGCCGCGTCATGAAGGTTGGTGCCGCCCTACTGGTGATGGGTCTCGCCGCGTGCGGCGGCGAGGCCGAAGAGCAGGCGACGACAACCTCGCCTACACCAGGCGCAACCTCGGTCGAGACGACGACAGCCGACGCCCCCACGACCACTGAGGCCGCCCCGCCGCCTCCCGAGGATGCTGTCGACGTCTCCATCTTGGGCTTTGCCTTCAACCCCAACCCGGTGACGATCGAGGCCGGGCAGACCGTGCTGTGGGTGAACAATGACGGCGTCTCCCACACCGCCACCTCAGAGGATGGCCTTTGGAATTCGGGGTCGATTCGCGGCGGTGCCCAATATTTCTTCACCTTCGATCAGCCGGGAGAATTCGCCTACTTCTGCAGTATCCACCGCGAGATGACAGCGACCGTCATCGTCGAATAGACGGATCACTAGGTTGGGGAGGGTGATCCGTCGAGTGCCGTACGGCTCGTGGCCGACACCTATCACTTCTGATGTGGTGGTCGAGGCGGCAGTCCAGCTGGGCGAAGTTGCGTACGCCGATGGATCCGTCACTTGGTCGGAGCAGCGACCACAGGAGGGTGGTCGCACCCAGATCGTGCGCTGGCTTCCCGACTGGTCGGTCGTCGATCTGCTGCCAGACGGATTCAACGCCCGCACCGCGGCTCACGAGTACGGGGGAGGCGCCTGGTGGGTGCGAGGACAGGACCTCTGGTTCGCCAACTGGGATGACCAACGTCTCTACCAGCTCATGGGGCGGTCGATGCCGGTGCCGATCACGCCGGAACCGGCGCAGGAGCGTGGCGAGCGATGGGCAGATGGAGACCTCGACGGATCGGGCCGCTGGCTGGCTGTGGTCCGCGAACTGCACGAACCAGGGGCGACCCCTGCCGAGGTCGTCAACGAGATTCTCGTGCTCGACGTCACCGCCGAGCACGAGCCGCGTGTCATGGTCTCGGGTCCCGATTTTCTCTCCGACCCTCGGTTCTCGGACGACGGCCGCTACCTGTGCTGGCTGCAGTGGAATCACCCCGACATGCCTTGGGATGGCACCGAGCTCTGCGTGGCCGAGCTTTCGTACAACACCGCCGGGCCCGAGGTCGCCGATACGCAGGTCGTTGCTGGCAGGTTCCACTTTGGTGGCGGATCCTCCGGTGACGGCGAATCGGTGTCACAGCCCCGATGGTCCGACGGCCTGTGGTTCATCTCCGACCGCACCGGTTGGTGGAGCCTCTATCACTGGAGCCCCGGTGGCCGCGTCGAGCCGATGGTGGAGATCGGCGCCGACATTGGTGTCCCCCAATGGATATTCGGGCTGTCCAGATATGACCTCCTCGGGGATGGTTCGGTGGTCTTTGCCTACCTTCGGGACGGGCTCGATCATCTGGCGGTGAGAGACACCGCGGGCGTCATCCACGATCTGGATCTCCCCTTCACCGTGTTCTCCGCGATCCAAGCCGATGGCGACCGGGTCGTCTTGGTCGCGGGCTCGGCCGACAGCGAACCGGCCGTGGTCCGACTTCGCCTGGGAGCCCCCGAGGGCCGTTGGACCGTGCTCGAGAGCGACGTCCTCAGACCCCCTCGGGATCTGGGAATCGACCCGACCTGGTTCTCGCGGCCCGAGCCGATCTCCTTCCCCACCGCCGGGGAGACCGCGCATGCCCTCTTCTATCCACCCCGCAACCCCGAGGTCGATGGCCCCGCCGATGAGCTGCCGCCGCTTCTGGTGGTCATTCATGGGGGGCCCACATCGGCTGCACGCCCCGAGCTGCGACTCGGAACCCAGTATTGGACCAGTCGCGGCTTCGCCGTTGTCGATGTCAACCACCGGGGTTCCACCGGGTACGGACGGGAGTATCGCGAGAAGCTGCGTGATGCGTGGGGGATCGTGGATGTCGAAGACTCGATCGCCGCCGCTCGCTGGCTCGTCGAGAAGGGCCCCGTCGATCCAGATCGGCTGTGCATTGCCGGGGGGTCGGCGGGCGGTTACACGACGCTGGCGGCACTGGCCCTCTCCGACGTGTTCGCCGCCGGGGCCAACTACTTCGGAGTAGCCGATCTGGAGGCGCTGGCGGCGGAGACACACAAGTTCGAGAGCCACTACCTCGACGGGCTCATCGGCCCCTATCCGGAGCGAAGCGACATCTACCGGGAGCGGTCCCCGATCAACCACCTCGATGGCTTTGAGGAGCCGCTGGTGGTGTTCCAGGGGCTCGATGACCCGGTGGTGCCGCCCAGCCAATCAGAAATGATCGTCGACGCCCTCCGGAAGAAGGGCGTGCCGGTGTCCTATCTCGCCTTTGAGGGGGAGCAGCACGGTTTTCGTCAGGCGAAGAACATCCGCCGAGCACTCGACGGCGAGCTCTCCTTCTACTCGCAGATATTCGGCTTCGACCTCCCCGGGGGCGAGGCCATCGAGCCGATCGAGGTCGAGAACCTGTGACCGCTACCTCTCTCGCCCGTCGATGGCGCCAGAGAACTGTTACTCGCCCGAGACGGAGGGGCAGATCAGCCCACCGGCGCGGGCATTATGTCGGCCACGACAGGGAAGTGGTCGGAAGCCTGTGATTGGATCACCCCGGCGTCGGCGGCAGCCAGATCGGGGGTGTGGAGAATCCAATCGATCCGATGTTGGGGATCGGCTGCGCCCGAGGTGAACCCTGGCCCCGAGCCCGCCTCGTCCCAGGAGTCGACCCACCCCGCCGCCATGAGCTCCTCCATCTGCGCCCAACCGGGGCGGGCGTTGAAGTCACCGACCAGGATCGCCGGCCGACGGCCGCCCCAAACCTCGAGGAGTCTCCCCAATTGCGACCGGTGCACCGGGAGCAGGTCGGCCTCGGGATCGTCGTCGTGGACCGCCGGGTCGTTCAGGTGTTGGAGATGGGTCGAGATGAACAGCACCTCGCCCGACGCCACGCTGACCTCGACCCCGAGATAACCGCGGCGGAGAGGAGTCCCCTCCGTTGGCAGCTGAGCCGTCTCCACCTCACCGATGGGGTGGCGGCTCAAGATCGCGTTCCCCCAAACCGGCTCTGAGGTGCCAAAGAAAGCAACATGCGGAAAACCCAGCCGCTCCTGGAGAAGCGCCAACAGGTCTGCTCCCCCATTGAGAAGCCTTCCTCGAGTCACCTCTTGGAGTCCGATGACCGTGGCGCCACTGTCTTCGATGACACGGGCGATCTCCTCCACGTCCATACGCCCCTCGGTATCGAACGCCGAATGGAGGTTGTACGACATGACCCGCAGCGGATACGAACCAGGCGCCCCCTCATCGAGGGTGTCGGTTGCCCCGGCGACAAAGGCGAGGATGGGGAGCAGCAAGGCTCCGGCCGCCACAACTGTTGCCGCGCGGGTGAGACCCCTCTCGGCGGCAGGTCTCCGCGGCATCGCTGCCAGACCGATCAGCCCGACGAGCAAGCCCACTGCTACCCGGACCTGGGCTTGGGTGAACCCCAGCCTGAGGTCGACAGGGAGGTAGTAGGCAAAGCCCAGCAGCAGAAAGAGTATCGACCCTGACGTGAGGTAAGCCGCCGATGCTGCGATCCGCTCTCGCCCGGAGTCAGGAATCAGCGACGCGAACAGCGGTCCGGCACCGATGATCCCAGCGATCGACACCAGGTTGAAGGCGCCTCCCTCGGCGACGATCATTGCCGCCGCCACCGCCACCGCCGACAGCGTCAGGACCACCCGACTCCTCTCGAAATAGACCGCCACTGCCAGACCGGCCAGGTTCAGCAGGGCGATCCGAAGACCGGCTTCGTGGGCGGGCATCCCAGTCATGGCGGTTATCCAGCCCGGGGTCTGAAGTATCAGGAACTGGACCAGGAGGTAAGGCCCGATGCCGAGCATCGTCGCCCCCGCCCCCCAATCAACTCCGCGCCTCTCGACGGGATGGACCAGCGAGAGCAGGTAGAGAAGGGCGAGACCGGTCGCGATCACCGCGACCAGTGCGGTGAGACCCGGTTGGTAGGCAAGGTCGAGGCTCAACCCGGCTCCGCGGATGGCGGTGTCCACGGCGATCCCGAGGAGTACTGCCCCGACCAAGGCGACCCGACCCAGGGAGAGAACCAGGGGAAGCATCCCGACGAAGGCCGCGGTTCCCACCCCGGCCGACCACAGGTCGGCTGCGGGATCGTCGATCACCTGATTGACGACTCTCGCCGTGGCAAGAACCACCGCCCCCACCCACAACATGGTGCTGATACCCAGCCACCTCGAGAGGATCGGAAGCACCAGCGCCACCAGGAAGGGCGCCAGCGCGATGGGAATGAGGTCGATGGTGCCGATTCCCACGGTGTCGCGGAGGTACCACGCCAACGATGAGAAGAGGAATCGCGCCGACTGGGCTCCCAAGACGAACACCAGCGACCCGAAGAGGATGCGTATCGATCGCTGGGGCTCACCCATGCCAGGGCAAGCTAATCGTGACTCTCACGGGACCGTGACTCCCGGCTATTCCCTGAGGAAGATGGCCTCCAGGAGCCAGCTCACGATGCTGATGACGAGCGCGCCGAGGAAGGTCGCCCAAAAGAACCCTGTCGACGTGAACCCGAGATCGAGGCGCTCGGGAGCCGCCAGCCAGAGCACGATCGCCAGGGCGATGCCGTTGATGACAAGAAGGAACAGACCCAGCGTCAGCAAGACAACAGGGAGACTCAGGATCTGGAGCACCGGCTTGACAAAGGCATTGATGAGGGCGATGAGGATGGCAACGACGATCAATGCCCACACGGAACCATCGAACTCCAGGCCACTGACCAGCCGAACTGCCACCCAGACCCCTGCGGCGGTAGCCGCCAGTTTTAGTACCCGTTCGATCACCTTTCTCCTATCTCCGGACCATCCAAGCTAGCGCGGGCAGTCGTTGTAGAGATCGATCTCATCTCGCGGCCAGGTGGGCCAGCCCCAGGTTGGTGGGACTGACACGAGCCAACCTGGGATGCGATCGAGCGAGCTCGCGCGCCTGCAATGGGGTCCGGGCGCCCCGCGGATGCATGGTGCCGGGGATCAGGCCGAACCTGGTTCCCGGGATCCAGAGCCTCCACAGCCCGTGTGCGATCTCGTGCACCACCACCGCCGCCTGCCGTTCGATGAGGTCGGGCGTCGACGATTCGGCCAGGAAGGGCGGGCAGAGCCTGATGGTCCTCGGCTGAAGCCCACCGGCGTGCCACGCCCAACGTCCCGGCGGGCAGAAGCCCCCTTCGCCCTTGACGAGAAAGCGGATCGGCTTGGCGAGGCGAGTGCCGATCACGGTGATTCGCTCCCTCAGGTTTGACATCTGGATGGGGGTCAGGCTCTCAGATCCCAACCAGTCGGTCAATGCCGGGACGCGGCACCATGCCTCCCTGCGGTCTTGCCAGGATCCGGCCGACCACACCGCCTCAAGAAGAGACGTGACACGCCGGTTGAGCTCAATGGCCCGGTTGGTGATCTCATGCAGCAGGTGAGAGGTGCCGACGATGTCAGCTGCGGGCGATCCGGCGACGATCAGGTAGCTTCTTCGATATACCACTCGGTGAAGTCGCGACAGCGGCCGTCCGCATCGAATCGAATGACCCAGAGGTTGCGGTATGTGGTCGCTGGGTCGAGATAACGGGTGACGCCGGTGATGATCCCCAGATCATCGGTCTCGACCAGCGGCGCCCATTCGAACTCCCAGCTATCCGGTGAGTCCCCAACCTCCAGCCAGCCCTCGACGATCTCGTCGTGGCCCTCCCATGGGCCGGAAGCCGTCTGTGGATCGTAAACGGCATCCGGTGTGAAGAGGGCGGCAATCGAGGCGGGATCGTTGCTTGCCCACGCTGCGATATAACCGTCCATCCACTGGTCGAGGCGCTCGCTCACGACCGAGGAGGCTAACCCCCTCGCTTCGTTACTTGTTGCGGCCTGGGGCCGACCCCGATTTTCCTGGCGAGTCGGGGCGACCCTTGCCATTGCCGTTTGAGGTCGCACCGGCCCCGCTGTCGTCGCCACCGTTGCCGTGGCGGCACGTGGTGATGACCGTGGTGAAGTCGACCTCGCCGCTGTCGCCGGGGGTGAAGTCAGGATCGACGTCGGGTGTCCGCAGCGTCGTTTCCCCCTTGCCCAGGTCGGACTGAGCCAGGTGGCGAACCACGCAACCTCGTCCCGGTCCCTGGAAGAGCTGGTTCAAGGTCTTCACGAACTGACCGTGGTTGACCTGGCCCAGGGGCCCGGCGATCAGGGCGGCGAGCAGAGCGCACGGCGAGTCGAGATCACCGTCGTATACGAACGGCTCTTCGGCTGGCTCGAAATCCTCGCCAACCTCTTCTGGGTCCCGCGGCGCGAACTCGACCGGACCATCGTCATCCTGCAGCGAGTCGACGGGCCTGGTGCCATCTTCGGCCTCCCCGTACCCGGCGGTCAGGGTCCCGTTTTCGAGGGTGCAGTCGTAAGGCTCGTCGGTGCCACTGATGTCGAACAGGAACAGGTGGTTCTCGGCGTCATAGCCAAAGTTGAACAGCGTGTCGCCGGAGCCGTCGTCGGCAATCGGCTGGGCCTGCGCCAATGCGGCACCAGCCATCAAGGCGGCCGTGGTCACCACCACAACAAAGGAACGTCTCATGCTCAGTTTCATCTCCTCACCCCAGCCGTCACGGACGCTACCACTCGGAGTGGCGAGGCTAATGAGTCGCGAGACCTAGTGCGTCCCCGCCGCGACGAGTACGGCGCCTTCTTACCCCCTCTTGTGGATCTGGATGCCCTTGCCGACGATGGGCAGGCCGTCCCCGGGGTACACGGACCCCTCGTACAGCGTCGCCGCACCCTTGGTGATGGTTATCCGGAAGAGATCCTCGGTGCTCGCCGCATAACGCTCGTCGGTGGCGGTGACGACAAATCGATAACCCGACTCGCCATTGACCCTTCCCCACCCCTCGAAGACCGCGACCCCGTTGTTGATGATGAGATAGTCGAGGACGGTGGAGTGGAGGTTGATCCCTTTGTGCAGCTGGAACTGGAGATTGCCCTGGAGCGACCCGTCCCGGCGATACTTGGCATTGAAGCCAAACGTCCCCTTCCCGGTGTGGCCGGGATCGGCGGTCCAGGCTTCGGAGGGAGATCTGACCCACCCGCCGCCAGTCACGAAGGTATTGGGATCGAAGACGAAGATCTGTCCCAAGGTGGCGGTATCGGAGTCACCGTCGTCATCCCAAACGGTGACGGTGATGGTGTAGAACCCCGCACCGGCATAGAGATGGGAGGATGAGGCGGTGCCAAAGCCCGCGCCCTGGTCGATGCTCGCCCACGTCGAGGTGCCGTCACCCCAGGAGAACCGAGCGGTGTGGGTATCCAAGATTCCGGGGTCGGTGAAAGCAGCAGTAACCGACAGCGCGGCGTCGAGCGCCAACAGAGATGGCAGCGCTGACGTAGACGTGATGCTGGGAGCGACGTTGAACACGGTCACCAGGAAGGTGTCGGCCGCCTCGAACTCCCCGTCGGAGGCACGCACCTCCACGGTATAGGAGTCGGGGCCTTCTACGAGGTCGCCTTGCCATGACCAGGAACCGTCGCCATTGTCGGTGAACCCCGCGCAGGAGCCCAGACAGCTCAGGACCAACGGGTCGCCGTCGGGGTCGGTGAAAGATCCACTGGTGGCCCCGGTCTGGCCCTCGAGACCCGTCACATCGGCGGCGCCCGACCCGTCGACGGTC
>CAZKFU010000017.1:7044-11127 GCA_964552165.1 uncultured Acidimicrobiaceae bacterium | reverse complement strand
GAATCGAGCGCCGTGCGATCGAAGAGGTCTCCGGAGACCGCTCTGGCCCCGAGCTCCTCCACCGTGGCGGCAGCGTCACTGGTGCGTGCCAATGCCTGCACCTCGTGCCCGGCAGCGACCAGGTGCCGAATGACCGCGCCTCCGACTACCCCTGAGCCGCCAGTGACGGCGACCCTCATGCCCGGGTCTCGGTGGGCTCCCTGCGTATCACCGACCAGAACGCCGTCACATAACCCCACGCTGACCCAATGGTGGCGATGACGGCCAACCACATCACCCACTGGTCGAAGAACATGGGCCCGATCTCACCCCCGAAACGGAAGAACGCCAGGAATATGGCGACATATTGGGCTGTGGCCTTGATTTTGCCCCAAGTCGAGGGACGAATGAGCCGACCCTCGGTGGCCACCAACCCACGGAGCGCCATCACGGCGAACTCGCGGAAAATGATCACGATGGCAGCCCAAATCGACACCCGATCGATGGAAACCAAGGCCAAGAGCGCTCCGGTCACCAGCACCTTGTCGGCGGTGGTGTCGAGAAAGGCGCCCAGCACCGTTTCCTGTTTCCACCGCCTCGCCAGGTAGCCGTCGAGGAAATCGGTTATCGCCGCCACCGCGAACAGCACGGCCGCCCACACCAGTGCGCCATCGATGCGCCCCTGGGAGCGGGTCAGCGCCATGATCACAGGCACCAGCCCGATGCGCGCCAACGCCAGCCAATCCGGGACCGAGATGGGATCGCCTTTCTCCGACGGTGGCCGATGTTACCGACGGAGCGCAGGAAAAACGGTCGAGGTCACACCCAATCGAGGGTCCGGGCCAAAGCCTGCTGCCAGCGGCCAAACAGGCGTTCCCGCTCCTGCTCACCCATCCGCGGGTGCCACCGGCGATCCTCGGCCCACAGCCCCCGCAATTCCTCGGTTCCCGGCCACAATCCGGCGGCCAGGCCGGCGGCGTAGGCGGCGCCCAGTGCCGTCGTCTCCGCGATCCGGGGCCGAACCACGTCGATCCCCAGGATGTCTGATTGGAACTGCATCAGGATCTCGTTGCCCACCATTCCCCCGTCGACCCTGAGCTCGGTGAGAGCCACGCCCGAGTCCGAGATCATGGCGTCGAGGATCTCCCGAGTCTGGAACGCCGTGGCTTCGAGGGCGGCGCGGGCGATATGGCTTCTATTGGTGAACCGAGTCAGACCCACGATCACCCCTCTGGCGTCGTCGCGCCAGTGTGGGGCGAAGAGACCGGAGAACGCGGGAACGAAGTAGACATCGCCGTTGTCCGGAACTCCGGCCGCAAGCTGTTCGACGTCTGCGGAGTCGGCGATCAGGCCGAGGTTGTCGCGCAGCCACTGGACGAGCGCCCCGGTCACCGCAACCGAGCCTTCCAAGGCATAGGTCGCCGGCTCGTCGCCAATCCGGCAGGCTACCGTGGTCACCAAACCGGCGGCGGACCGAACCGGCCGGCTCCCGGTGTTGAGCAACATGAAGTTTCCGGTCCCGTAGGTGTTCTTGGCCTCGCCCGTGTCGAAACAGGTCTGGCCGAACAGGGCCGCCTGCTGGTCGCCGAGAATCCCTGCGAGAGGAACACCGTCGAGGACTCCCTGGCACCTCGCCACCTCGCCAGACGAAGAGACGATCTCGGGGAGGATCTCGACGGGCACCCCAATCTCGGCTGCGATCTCTTGGTGCCAGGCCAGGTCGGTGAGACCCATGAGCATGGTGCGGCTGGCGTTGGTGACGTCGGTGACATGGCGGCCCGTGAGCCGGTAGGCGATCCAGGAGTCGATGGTCCCCGCCATCAGGGCACCGTCTCGGGCGCGGGCCGCCAGATCGTGCTCGTCGAGCAGCCAGCGAATCTTGGGCCCGGAGAAATAGGTGGACACGGGGAGCCCGGTGGCATCACGAAAACGATCGGCGTCGCCTCCGGCGAGGGAACGGCAAAACTCAGCGGTGCGGGTGTCCTGCCAAACGATGGCGTTGGCGACGGGATCGCCGGTGGCGGGGTCCCACACCACCGCTGTCTCCCGCTGGTTGGTGAGCCCGACCGCCTCCAATTTGGCAGGGCGGAGGTTGGCCGCAGCCAGGGCCGACCCGATCACCCGCCGTGTCTTCTCCCAGATCTCATTGGGGTCGTGCTCTACCCACCCGGGTCGAGGAAGGATCTGACGATGCTCCTCCTGGGCCGAGGAGACAACCAAGCCCGCCTCGTCGAAGATCATGAACCTCGTCGACGTGGTCCCCTGGTCGATGGCGCCGACGTATCCGGGCATCGGGCGAGGATAGGAGGCGGGTCAACCGGTGGTGTAGCTCAGACCTCGATCGCCGGGTGCGGAAAGCGTCAACCGGTTGCTGTCGATGTCATAGGTGAAGCCCGCCTCGATGACCGCAATGACGTGGCCGTCCTGGCTTGCGGTGTCCGCCCCGCACGGCCTGCTATCGACGAGGAGATCGGCGACGTCCACCGAGCTCCCCGACAATTCGTAGCGGCCGCTGAAGAGCCGACAGCCCGTGGACCCGCTGATTCCGCCATCATCGGTCAGCTCGAGAGTGGCGGGCTCGCCGAAAGTGGAGGACACCGCGTCACCGTTGATGACGGAGTCCAGTCGCCACGTCGTCCCCACCAACGCGGCGTCGGGAACCGGGGGCACCACGGCGAAAGTGAGTGAGATCTCGGGGCCGGTGAGCACAAGGCTGTCCCCTTCCCGTGAGGCGGTGTCGACCACGGTGAGAGCGGCCAGAAAGGCCTTCTCCAGCTCCATCACCGCGAATGGCTGACACCCCATCTCGGTGACCGCCACCGAGTCGATCATGAAGCTCGAGCCTCTCACCACCACATCGCCGCTGTAGATGTTGCAGGCAGCCACCCCCCGAACACTGTCGTCCTCGATGCCCATGGTGAGGTCGACCCCGTCGATCAGGGGCAGCGGCCCATCAGTAGTGCTGCCCGATACCAGAACCCAGTCTCCAGAGACATCGACCGTGCCATCTCCAGACCCCGCCCCTCCGCAGGCGATGATCGAGGCGGCTAGGAAGATAACCGCGAGTCGCTCCATGATGCTTCGACGGAGCTAGATCGGCTTTGGTTCCCCGGGCGTCGGTCACCCCACCCGGCGCAGAGCTGCCCTCTCCTGCGCGCGGGCAAAGTCGATGCGCCAGAGATCGATCACGTCGCAGGCATCTTCGAGGATGAACTCGACCTCTTCCCGCTCCGCCTTGGGGAAAGGCCTCAGCACGTATTCGGCGGGATCGGTGAAGTCGGGGGGCCGTCCCACACCGACCTTTAGCCGGTGGAAGTCGTTGGTGCCCAAGGCCTTCTCCACAGAGCGCACCCCATTGTGTCCACCGGGCCCGCCGCCCTCCTGTAACCGAAGCCGCCCGAACTCGAGATCGATGTCGTCATGGATCACCAGCATCGAGGTGGGCTCAATCTTGAAGTAGTCGAAGGCCCCCTTGACCGGGCCTCCTGACTGGTTCATGAACGAGAGTGGTGCTGCGGCCACCAGAGCCTCGTCACCCACCCCGATCCTCGCCATCTGCACCTGCAATTGGAGCGGAGCCCGCCCAAAGGTGACGCCGTGTCGTTCCAGATACCGCTGGAGGACCTCAAACCCCACGTTGTGACGGGTTCCGGAGTAGTCACGCCCCGGGTTACGGAGCCCGACGACCATCCGCACCGGCTTACTCCGTCGGCTCGGCCTCAGCCTCTCCAGCAGGCTCACCTTCGACCTCCTCGCCTTCGGCCTCCTCGTCGAGCTCGCCCTCGAGCTCCTCGACCTCGGGCTCCTCCTCGATCTCCGCGGCGGGAGCGGTGACGCTCATGACGACGGCTTCGGGGTCCTCGGTGTAGGTGGCCCCCTCGACGAGGGGCAGGTCGGAGATTCGAAGCGCCCCCCCAACCTCGACCCCGCTGATATCGAGAGCGATCGACGAGGGAATCTCGGTGACCAGGGCCTCGACCATGACGTGGGTGCGCTGCGGCGAGAAGACACCGCCTTCGATGACACCCACCGGGGTTCCCAGGAACTCGATGGCGACCTCCGCGGTGACGGTCTCGTCGAGCGCCACCTTGACGAAGTCGATAT
>CAZKFU010000017.1:610-7034 GCA_964552165.1 uncultured Acidimicrobiaceae bacterium | reverse complement strand
GAGGTCGCCCAGGATGTGGAGATCGTCGAGCGACGAGAACGCGCGGGGCAGGTCGAGCTCGATGAACCGAAGCACGCCCCGCCAGCTCTCGAGCGCCACCTTGACGAAGTCGATATGGCGATACTCGCTGCGAAAAGGATGCCTCTCTATGACCCGGGCCAGGGTGAGGATCGTCTCCCCTCCGTCTATCTCGAGGTTGATGAGGGCGTTGGATCCGGCCTCGGTATGAAGCGCGGCCTGCAGCTCATGGGCATCGACAGAGACCGAGATCGGCTCGATCCCCTTGCCGTAGACGATGGCCGGCACCTCGCCGGAGCGACGGATTCGGCGCGACTCGCGGGAACCGGCGATACGGCCGGGGCGCGCGCTCAAGGTGACTTCAGACATTGCAGGTGCTCCCTGGCGGAGTGGAAGGCGCCCAATTATGACCGGATGCGGTCGTTTTCGCCAGGCGAGAGGTCTCCGATCCAGGACATGGTCCGTGCCGCGACATGTTCGAGAAGAGCCTCGGGAGTCCAACCCCCTCCCCGGAACGAGTGGTCGGCGCCCTCGATGATGTCCACGGTGGCGGTCGGCAGGGAAACGATATGGGTCTCGAAGAGCTCCATCCGGCTCAAGGTATCCCTTGTCCCCTGGAAGAACAGCATGGGCACGCTGATGTCGACTAGGTGTGCGATTCGGAGACGCTCCGGCTTGCCCATGGGATGCAAGGGATAGGCGTAGAGAACCACCCCGGCGACCGCCGCCCCCTCGGCGGCGAGGTAGGTGGCGATGCGGCCGCCCATCGACCTTCCCCCGGCGAACACCCGGTCGTGATCCTTGGACAACGTCGCCAGTGCCGCGGCATGGCATTCCAACAACTTTTCGGTGCGATCGGGCCGCTTCGACCCTCGCTCGGTGTACGGGTAGTTGAAGCTCATTACCGTCAGCCCCGACTCGGCCAACCGGCGCCGGAGCCCGGCCATGAAGGGATGCCGCTGATCGGTACCCGCCCCGTGGGCGAGAAGAAAGCCGATGTCACCCTCGCCTTCGACGATCCCGGTGACCGTCCCCCCGTCGTGGGAGATCTCGATCTGGCGCATCACCGGCCAGTCTGGCAGACCACGCCTCTTTCGTTACCGTGGCCCCAATGACGGTGCACATCCACCCTGGGCCCGACGAGCTGGCCGAGGCCGCCGCCGGCGCCATCGCCCGCCTGGTGTCCGCCACGTCGGATGAGGTCACCATCGGGTTCGCCGGAGGGTCGACGCCGGAGACCACGTATCGGGTGTTGCGGTCGCTGGAGGTCGACTGGGACCGTGTCGTGGCATGGCTATCCGACGAGCGATGGGTCCCCCCCGATCATCCCGAGTCGAACGGAATGATGGTCGCCAGCACCCTTCTGGATCACGTATCAGCCCCGCTGCTTCGTCCCCAATGGGGCGACGATCCGGTGGCCGCGGCCCGAATCTACGATGCCGCGATCCGGGGTCTCCATATAGATGATTCCCCCGACCTGGTCCTCCTGGGAATGGGGGCCGACGGTCATGTCGCCTCGCTGTTCCCGGGAACCGATGCCCTGTCGGAGAGGGAGAATTGGATCGTGGCCAACGTCGTTCCCCAGCTGGAGGCGGTTCGGATCACCGCCACCTATCCCCTGTTGGAGGCGGCGCGTCGGGTGATGGTCATCGTGGCCGGGGAGGCCAAGGCGGAGGCGATGGCGGCAGCGGCCTCGGGATCGTCGGACGTGCCGGCAGCCGTGCTGTGGACGGCAGCCAACGTCGACTGGATGATCGACGACGGCGCGGCCTCCTTGCTTCCATGAACCGAGGCATTCTCGCACTGGTATTGATGGCGGGCTGCTCGACCGTGGTGACCGCGGACGCCGCGTCCACGTCGATCACATCGGCTACGACGTCGACCACCGCCCCCACCTCGCTACCCACCACCACGGCCATCTCCACCACCACGGCCATCTCCACCACCACGACGACTGCGGTGCCACCACCAGGAGCCGAGGTGAGGGTGCCCGAAGGGGAGGGAAGCCATCCGGCGGTGGTGCTTGTTCACGGAGGGCTGTGGCTGGTGGGGCACATTTCTCAGATGACCGGATTGGCAGAGCACCTCACCGGCGCCGGGTTCATCACCGTCAACACCACCTACCGGCTGGAACCCCCCGGCTACCCCGGTGCGGTGGAGGACGTCGCCTGCGCGGTCGCCTACGCTCGGACTCTGACCGACGGCAACGTGTATCTGGTGGGCCATTCGGCGGGAGCTCAAATCGGGGCTCTGGTGGCGTTGACGGGTGACCGTTACCGCGGAGAGTGCCCCCACCCCGGTGATCCCAGACCCGATGGGTTCGTGGGCCTCTCCGGCCCCTACGACATCGCCCTCCTCGGGTTCGTGGTCGTCCCATTCCTCGGGGTCGGTGTCGACGAGGCGCCCGAGGTCTGGGAGGCGGCCAACCCCATTCGCCATGTCCAGGCCAACCCTGACCTGCAGGTGCTTCTGGTCCACGGCGCTGCCGACCCGGTGGTCCCCTTTGCCTTCTCGGTCCAGTTCTCGGAGGCGATCGCCGCCGCCGGGGTCGAGGTCACCCTCGAGATACTCGATGACGTCGACCATGCCGGTGCCCGGCTGGTGGACAACGTCGGTGATCTGGTGACGACCTGGCTCTCTGGATAGGAGTCCTCGCCATGGGGCCGCAACGCCTCGGCGAGTCGTCGAAGGGGAGGCACGTGAATGGCCTCAGATCCAGGTGATGTCACGAGCCTCGACCCGCGGGCCGAACGCCGGCTCGTGACCCAGGGTGTGGAGGAGCCGCACCACGCGACCTCGGTGAGGGCGGAAGGACTCGAGAAGCTCCAACATCTCATCGTCGGTTCCTCTCGGTCTCCCCGTCAGGTGAAAGACCACGACGTGCTTGTGGTGAAAATCGCCGACAGCGACTTGGTCGGGGTCGCCGTGGGAGACGGCAAGAGTCTTGGCGATTGTCCATCGCCCGACACCACGGATCGTGGTCAGACTCTCCGCCACCAGAGCCGTCTCATCGTCGCCCATGGGCTCGATCCGGGGTTGATTCGAAGCGACCCGGCGAAGTATGTCGGCTCTTGCCTTCTCGATGCCTACCTCGTGCAATCGGTAATAGGGGGCGCTGGCGAGCTGTTCGGGGTCGGGCGGAAGCATCAGCCCATTCTTGGGGCCCGGAGCGGCACCGGAGAAGGCTCGTTGCAGTCCACGCATCGACCTTTTCGCTTCCGTTGATGTCACCTTCTGGGCAACGACCGCCTCGACGAGGGCGTCGAGGACCAGACCGGTTCGGGAAAACCTCCAGCCCTGATGGCGTCGGTGGAGCTCATGAATGGTTGGATCCTCGGGTGCGAAGGCGCCGGGGTCGTCGTCGAGCCCGCTGATCGCACTCAGCATTCCCAAGACCCACACCGCTCCCGGCCCCCAGGCGCGCGCCTCGAGAACCTCGGGCCTGCGGCGACGCAGGTTTAGCGTGACCGGGCCTGCCGGAGAGCGAAACCCCCGCCACCAACCGTCGGCGTCGACCATCCCTCCCAAGGGCCTGACCGTTCGCCTCAGGTCGAGAGGGCCTATGACCTCGATCGCCCTGGTTTCCATGACGAGATCCTCGCGTATCGTGAGGTCATGACTCGCATCATCATCGTCGGCGTCGGGCCCGGGGGACTCTCGGCTGCCCTCTTCCTAGCCAAGAACGGGCACGAGACGACAGTCCTTGGCACCGACCAGACGGCGATGCACTACGCCTATCTCTACAACTATCTCGGCTTTCCCGAGATCGCGGGCACCGAGCTCCAGGCCAGGGCCAGAGCCCAGGTGGAGTCGCACGGCGCCGTCATCCGCAAAGCGAAGGTGGAGTCGATCGCCGCCAATGAGAGGTTCGAGGTCACGGTGGACGGTGGGGAGACACTCGAGTCTGAATACCTGATCCTCACCGAGGGGAAGAACCCTGTGCTGGCCAAGACCTTGGAGCTGGCCACCGATGACTCGGGTGCCATCGTGGTCGACCGTGACTACAGATCGTCGCGGGACCGGGTCTATGTAGTGGGACGCTCCGCACGTCCCGAGCGCAGCCAGGCGATCATCTCGGCCGGGGCGGGGGCAACAGCAGCGCTCGACATCCTCGCCCTCGAGGCGGGCAAGAGCGTGCAGGATTGGGACACGCCCCCGAAAGAGTGATCACACCGCCATAGGGGCGCTCTGCCGCTGACATGTGAAGGGCCGGTGTCGGATAGATGGGCATACGGCCGGGAGACGCCTCTCGATGGAGCAGCTACAAACTTGCAGGAATCTCCCCAGCACGGCAAGGCGGATGGCTGCAGCGCTCGCCGCCGCCATCCTGATGGCGTCCGCCTGCGGAGGCACCGAGGAGTCACCCGCCGCAGGGACGACGACCATGGCGGCGACCGCGCCAACCCCCCCAGAACCAACGACAACGGTCGCCGGGGGCATGGCCGAGGCCTTGACCAGGACCACCACCGGCCGCCAGCCGTGCGGAGTCCTCGCCGTGGAGGGTGTGATCTGGATCGCCAACTATGGCGACGACACGGTGGCTCGGCTCGACGCCGACACCGGCGAGATCATCGGCTTCACCGAGGAGACCGGTCGTACTCCGTGCGGTCTCGCCCATGGCGCTGGATCGATCTGGACTGCAGACCACCGCGGCAACGGTGTGACTCGGATCGATGCCGCGACCGGCGAGGTCCTCGCCATCATTGCCACCGGGTTCTCCGTTTTCGACGTCACCTTCGCCGAGGGAGCGGCGTGGGCAACCAACAACGGAGACGGCACGGTGACCAGGGTCGACGCCGAGACCGGCGATACCACCGACGTGGAGACCGACGCCGGGCCTACGGGACTTGTCCTCGCCGGCGACCTGATATGGGTTGCCAACCGAGCTGCCGGGACGATCACCCGCATCGATCCGGCGACGGCTTCCGTGGTCGACACCATCGAGGTCGACGGCTCGCCGTCGTGGACAGCTCAGGACGGGAAACACATCTGGGTCACCGACTCGGCGCGGGGACAAGTCTTCATCTTTGACATCGCATCCGCGGAACTGGTGGCCACGGTCCAAGTAGGAGGGCAGCCGGTCGACGGATCGGCGGTCGATGGGGTGGCCTGGATCCCCAACCTGGGGGGTGGTCGCCTCCATCGCATAGAGGCCGACGGCACCGTCACCGACTACGAAACCGAGCTCCGGTCCGCGTTCGTTCTCGACATCGATGAGGACCGGGTGTGGGTCGCCGACTGGGGTGGCACCGATGTGATCAGCATCGCGCGGGCCCCTTGACTTTCCCCTTACAACCCCTTCGGGTGCCAAACGGTCTTGGTCTCGGTGAAGGCGGCAATCAGGTACGGGCTCTGTCGCAGCGCCTCGCCGTTGGCCCCGACCACCCTCTTCACGTTGTGGACGGCACCCTTCTGTATTCGCAACGCCTGCTCGGGGGTGGCCCCCGCGGCGTCGATGGCGTTGACGTCCATATGGTCCGCCAGCCACGGAACCAGCTCGTCTTTGAGCCCGGTGAGGATGTTGACGACTCCTCCCGGCACATCCGAGTCATTGAGCACCTCGGCGAGAGTGACCGCCGGCATCGGTTGGGGCTCCGAGGCCAGCACCACCGCGGAGTTGCCCGGCACCAAGATCGGGGCCAGGCGTGAAACCAGACCCAGAAGGGCGGGCTCCCCCGGCGCCACCAGCCCCACCACCCCGGTGGGCTCGGGCGCCGATATGTTGAAGAACGGCCCGGCCACTGGGTTGAGGTTGCCGTAGATCTGAGCGAACTTGTCGGCCCAGCCCGCATACCAGACCATGGTGTCCACCGACCTGCCCACCTCGGTCCGCGCCGGCCCCGGCTTCGAGCCCCCGGCTACGAGCTGGTCGACAAAGGTCTCTCCTCTGTCCTCGATGATCTCGGCTATCCGATAGAGGATCTGACCCCGGTTGTAGCCTGACAACGCGGCGAAGCCGCTGGTAGCCGAGCGGGCGGCGCGAACCGCCTCACGGAGGTCCTTTCTGCTGGCTCGTGCCACTCGAGCCAGCACCTCGCCGTCGCCCGAGGTGGCCGGGTAGGTGCGTCCCGACTCCGATCGGGGGAATTTGCCGCCGATGTAGAGCTTGTAGGTCTTCTTGACGTCGAGCCGTGCCATCACTCCCCCAGGTCGAGATAGGGGAGCAACCCGTGGCGCCCACCCTCGCGGCCAAACCCGGATTCCTTGTACCCCCCGAAAGGTGAGGAGGGATCGAACTTGTTGTAGGTGTTGGCCCACACCACCCCTGCCTTGAGACGGTCGGCCATCCACAGGATGCGCGACCCTTTCGTGGTCCACACCCCCGCCGAGAGCCCATACGGCGTGTTGTTCGCCTTCTCCACCGCCTCCTCGGGGGTGCGGAAGCTGAGGATCGAGAGCACCGGGC
>CAZKFU010000017.1:0-600 GCA_964552165.1 uncultured Acidimicrobiaceae bacterium | reverse complement strand
CCTCCTGGGCGATGCGGTGGCTCTGGGCCACACCGGTGAACAGCGTCGGCCGAAACCAGAAGCCACGATCGGGCAAGGCGCAGTCCGGCTGGTACATCTCCGCCCCCTCGGCCACCCCCGAGTCGACGAGCTCGTTGATCCGCTCCAGTTGCTCCCGGCTGTTGATGGCCCCGACATCGGTGTTCTTGTCGAGAGGGTCGCCCACGCGCAGGGTCGACAGCCGCCGCTTGAGCTTGTCGACAAACCTGTCGTGGATGTTCTCCTGAACCAGAAGGCGGCTTCCGGCGCAGCAGACGTGGCCCTGGTTGAAGAAGATCCCGTTGATCACCCCTTCGATGGCCTGGTCGAGCGGGGCATCCTCGAAGATGACGTGGGCGGCCTTGCCGCCCAACTCCAGTGTCAGCCTCTTCCCCGTGCCCGCCAGCTGGTCCTGGATCAGCTTCCCCACCGCGGTCGAACCGGTGAACGCCACCTTGTCGACATCGGGATGACCGACGACCCCGGCCCCGGTGGCGCCTGCTCCGGTGACAACGTTGAGCACCCCCGGGGGAAGCCCGGCCTCGGCGGTGAGCTCGGCGAGGAGAAGCGCCGACAGCGGCG
>CAZKFU010000016.1:1593-11151 GCA_964552165.1 uncultured Acidimicrobiaceae bacterium | reverse complement strand
CCACACGCAGGCGCCACCGATCCGATCGGACCTCTCCTGCCGGGCCAGGGCGCGGGCCGCGGGCGCTACCAGCACCACCACCTGGTCGGGAATGGTGCCCCCCAATGCCAGCTCGTTCATCCGGCGCAACTCTTCCACGCCAAGACCTCGGGCATGACCCTGATATGCCAAGGATGAGTAATAGCTTCGGTCGCTAACGACCCAGGCCCCGCGATCCAGGGCCGGCCTGATAACGAGCCGGGCGAGCTCGGCTCGCTGGGCGGCGAACAGCAATGCCTCCGCCCGATCTCCGAGATCGTCCGACTCGAGGAGCATCTGCCGCACCGCCTCCCCCATGGGGGTCCCCCCCGGCTCCCGGACGGTCACCACCTCCACCCCACGCGCCTCGAGCATCTTGGCAAAGGCAACGACAACCGTGGTCTTGCCCACCCCATCGCCGCCCTCGATGGCCAGGTAGCGCGTCACTCGTCATCCTCTCTTCGCGACCCGCGCATCCACGTTATGGAGTCGAGGGCGTCGCGCACCGATCTCAGCTGCGACCTGTCGACCGGCCGGCCCCGCACCCCGACTCCCACAAGTACCGAGGTCCCGGCAATGACCACCACCCCGCCGGCGACGACCACGACGGCCCTGATCCCATTGCTCAACTCGCCGGGAAAGAAGCCGTCGAGCACGGCGGCGCCCACTCCGGCAAGGGCAAACGAGATCAGCAACGCGGTTCGGGTGAAGGCGAACAGCGCGGCGAAGGTCCTGCCCCTGACCTCATCCGTAACCACCGAGTGGAGGTGAGTGAACCCGGTGACATAGGCGACGCCCGTGCCCAATCCGGCCGTGAATGTCCATCCGCCTGCCCCTACCACCGAATCAGAGAACCCGGCGAACACCACCCCCACCCCTGCCATCAGCACCGCAAAGCCGAAGAGCGGCTCACGGCTGGTGTCCATGGAGGCGAACATGGTGACTCCCAGCATCCCCAATCCCACGCCGACGCCAAGCGAGGTGATCAATATCCCATAACCTGAGTCGCCGGCTCGAAGGACCTGCTCGGAGAAGGGCTGGCCGATGACGAAGAGCGCACCGCCGCCGAATAGGCCGGCGGTCATCCCGGCGATCATGCGCCGGGCCGGGCCCCGGCGCGAGACAAAACGGAATCCCTCTGCGAAATCTCGGAACGGAGCCCTCCAATCGCGGGCGTCCTGGGCTCCGACCACGAGCGACGCGGGCGCCGGGGGAATAGGGATGGTGATGACTATGAGCCCGGAGACGAGGAAGGTGATGGCGTCGAAGACGAAGGCGGCGCCGATCTCGGGCCCAAAGCTCCCGAACGACGGGAGGCGGCCGCCCACCTCCACCAGGCCGGCGAACAGAGCCGAGCCCAAGGGGGCAGTTCCGTATGCGGCGAGAAGGGTGAGGCCGTTGGCGGCGAGCAGTTGGTGGTCCTCGATCAGGTTGGGCACAACCGCCTCTCGGGCCGGCTGGCGCATCAAGGAGAGGACCTCGATGGCAAAGGTCACGGCAAAGAGCTGGCGGAGGTCGGCCACCAATAACAGCGAAAGCACCAAGGCGGCTCGCCCCAGGTCGGCCACGACCATCACTGTCTTTCGGCTCCAACGGTCGGCAACCACGCCACCTACAAAGCCGAAGAGAAGACCGGGGAGTATTCGGCCCACCAGGGGAACGAGGATGCTCAAGGCCGCCCCCGCGCCGCCGCCGGAGATCTTGGCGGCGAGAGCGAAGGTGGCGAAAAGGGTGACCCAGTCGCCCAGGCTGGAGACCGCGAGCGACTGCCACAGGCGGGCGTAGGGCCCCCGGCGGATGAGGCTGGTCCGAGTAGGTAGGGAAGGGACGGCCATCGGGCGGCAACGGTACCCGGACCCGATCGGTTGGCTCCCGATTGACACCGAGACTGTCGGTACGGTCGACAATGCGACAAAATCCACAGTCTGCAATGGGATCATCCGATTGGTGAGGAATGCCTAAAACCATCGTCGTCGTCGAATCGCCGACCAAGGCGCGCACCATCGCCGGGTTTCTCGGCGGTGATGTCGCCGTGGAATCATCGATGGGGCACGTCCGAGACCTGCCCCGGTCGGCCGCCGAGATCCCGGCACGAGCCAAGGGTGAGGAATGGGCCCGGCTCGGTGTCAACGTTGACGACGGCTTCGCCCCCCTCTACATCATTCCCAAGGAACGGCGCGACCGTATCAAGAAGCTCAAGGAGCTGATGATGGATGCGGAGAGCCTCTACCTGGCGACCGACGAGGACAGGGAGGGCGAGTCGATCGCGTGGCACCTGATCGAGGTCCTCCAGCCCAACGTCCCGGTGCACCGAATGGTCTTCCATGAGATAACCCAGGAGGCCATCGAAGAAGCCTTTGCCCACCCCAGACAGCTCGACAGGCGCCTGGTGGAGGCACAGGAGGCTCGGCGCATTCTCGATCGGCTCTACGGGTACGAGGTGTCGCCGGTCTTGTGGCGGAAGGTGCAGCAAGGGTTGTCGGCGGGGCGGGTGCAAAGCGTTGCTGTGCGAATAGTCGTCGAGAGGGAACGAGAGCGCATCGCGTTCACCTCGGCCGGCTATTGGAGCCTCGACGGGGTATTCGCCACTGCAGACGAGCTCGACACAACATTCGAAGCGGCATTGGTGGAGATCAACGGGAAGCGAGTGGCGACAGGCCGGGACTTCGACGCTACAGGTGCGGTCCGTCCCGATGTCAAGGTGTTGGATGCGGAACAGGCCGCCGAGCTCGCCAGGGAGCTGCTCGATCGTCGCTTCCAAGTTGCCACCGTCGAGTCCAAGCCGTACCGGCGCAGCCCCTACCCCCCTTTCCGGACATCGACGCTGCAGCAGGAGGCCGGACGAAAGCTGCGGTTCTCGTCGGCGCGGGCGATGTCGGTGGCGCAGCGTCTCTATGAGAACGGCTACATCACATACATGCGCACCGACTCCATGGATCTCTCCGAATCGGCCGTGGCCGCCGCCAGGTCACAGATCGCCCAGCTCTACGGTGAGCAGTACCTCCCCGATCAGCCGCGCCGCTATTCCAAGAAGGTAAAAGGCGCCCAGGAGGCGCACGAGGCGATACGCCCAGCCGGTGAGACATTTCGGACACCGGAGAAGGTCGCTTCGGAGGTGGGGAGCGACGAGGCGCGCCTCTACGACCTCATTTGGAAGCGAACCGTGGCCTCTCAGATGTCAGACGCCACCGGGGAGAGCCTCTCGGTGCGGCTGCACGCTTCGACCGGCGCTGGGCGACTCGCCGTCTTCGCCGCCTCGGGCCGGACCATCCGATTCCCCGGCTTCCTTCGCGCCTACGTCGAAGGATCCGACGATCCCGATGCCGAGCTCGACGACAAGGAGAAGAGGCTGCCAGCGCTGAAGGTGGCACAGGATCTGGCGGTGTCCCGGCTCGAGCCAACCGGCCACGACACCAAGCCTCCAGCGCGCTACACCGAGGCCTCACTGGTGCGAAAGCTCGAGGAGCTGGGAGTCGGCCGGCCCTCCACCTACGCCTCGATCATGTCGACCATCCAGGACCGAGGTTACGTGTGGAAAAAGGGCACCGCCCTCGTTCCCAGCTACACGGCCTTCGCAGTGGTCACCCTCCTCGAGGAGCATTTTCCACAGCTCGTGGATTACGCCTTCACCGCCGACATGGAGAACGACCTCGACCGAATAGCCGCCGGGGAAGAGAACTCCACACCCTGGCTGGAGCGGTTCTACTTCGGTGACGACGGGCTCAAGTCGAGGGTGGCAGCACGACTCGACGAGATCGACCCCCGCCAGATCGGCACCATCCCCATCGGCAGTGACAGCGAGGGGCGTCAGGTCTCGGTGAGGGTCGGGCGATACGGGCCCTACGTCGAGCGAGAGGAAGACCGCGCCTCCGTGCCCGAGGGGATCGCCCCCGACGAGCTGACGGTCGAGATGGCAACAGAGCTGCTGGAGAGTCAGGCCAAGGGCGACAAGATCCTCGGGACGGATCCCGATTCGGGGCTCGTCGTACTGGCCAAGACCGGTCGTTTTGGGCCGTACGTGCAGCTCGGTGAGGTCGAGGAAGGGTCGGCGGAGAAGCCAAAGCGAGCGTCACTGCTCAAGTCGATGTCACTCGACGAGATCGGCTTGGAGGACGCCATGCGACTGCTCTCGCTGCCCCGGGTGGTGGGCACCGACGCCGATGGCGTCGAGATTGTTGCCCTCAACGGCAGATACGGGCCCTATATCCAGCGCGGCCCCGACCGTCGCTCGCTCGAGACTGAGGACCAGTTGTTCAACCTCACCACCGACCAGGCTCTCAGCCTCCTCGCCGAGCCGCCACGCCGACGCGGCCAGAGCAGGGCTTCGGAGTCGGCGCGCCAGCTGGGAGATGATCCGGGGAGCGGAAAGCCGGTGACCGTCCGCTCCGGCCGTTACGGGCCGTACGTGACCGATGGCGAGGTCAATGCCTCGCTGCGCAAGGACGACGATCCGGAGAAGATCGACCTCGAACGCGCCGCCGAGCTATTGGCGGCGCGCCGTGCCCGCCTCGGCAAATAGCCCACCAAATTCAAACCTCAGCTTCCACCGCTCATATGTGGTCGAAATCGAAGCTGGTTTGACCGTCGCACCAGGACCACCATGTTGAGCCTGATTGGTTTTCGCTCATATCTGAAAGCCACAAGCTGAGGTTTGCATGGTCAGGCGTTGATGCTGGTCCCTCTGTCCCACACGGTGTAGACCACGGCTCCGGCCCACAACGCCGACCCGACCGCCGCCAGGGACACGCCGTAGCCGGAGCCCTCGATCAGGCTCCCTACCGCCGGGGCCGAAAGGAGCAGTGCGATGTCGAAGATCGAGGTGAAGATGGCCATGGCCGAGCCCCGCTCCGCCGTCCGCGCACGCGACACCACCTGGCTGGAGAGGATGGGAAAGACCGCGCCGTGGGCGGTGCCGCCGATCGCGGCCGCAACCACCAGCATCCATGTCACCCGAGCACCGGCGAGGATGAAGAGGCAGGAGCCGTAGACGAATATGGATATCGTCACCGCTGCCCGTTTCGGGACTCGGTCATAGCTACCCCCGGCGGCGAGCCGGGTCACCGCGGCCATGGTCCCGTAGACGCCAAAGAAGAGCCCGGCGGAACCCACTCCTCGGCTCTCGACGAAGGTGCGGGTGAAGGTGAACAGCGTCTCCAGTCCCACCGAGAAACAGAGGGTGACCCACCACAGAGGAAGTAGGTCGCGTTGCGCGAGCGCCGCCCAGAATCCGCGGCGAGCGCGGCGGCCAATGATCGGAAGCTTGGGAAACCGCCAAACCAGCGACCAGGAAGTCACCGATGCCAGCGCCGATGCCACAAACAGCCCGGCAAACCCGAACACCCCGATCAGCACCTCTCCCAGTGCTCCTCCGATTGCGATCGGCACCAGGCCGGACAGGCCGAAGATGGCGAGACCCTGGGTGCGCCTCGCCACCGGGATGGCGTCTGCGGCATAGGTGAGCATGGCCGTGAACAGCACGATCTGCAGAACCCGGTGACCCAGAAACAGCGCCCACAGCATCGGGCCCCACGTCCCGGCGAAGACCAGCGACAAGACCAGCAAGCCATTGAGCAGCCCGGTCACCAGGAGAACCGTCCGGCGATGGGTCAAATCTAGAATCTTGCCGAACGCGGGTCTCATCGACAGGGCGAGGACGGCGCCGCACCCGTAGAGAAATCCGATACGCGCTTCGGTGATGCCCAGCCGGTCGAGAAAACCCGGGAAGTGCACCATGAGGGCAAACGCCAGCTCCTGGAGGATGGCCGCCACGAACAGCTTGGGGAATACCTGACCAAAGGGCGATCGGGACAATGGGCTACCCGCTGCGGATCAAGCGAGGATCACAGGATGTTGGCAGCCAACTCGGCGAGCGGAGACCGCACCGACCTCTCGAGGGCCACATGCCCGAAGAGAGACGTCCCCTTCAGCTTCTCGATCAACGCGGCCATACCCCCGTAAGGAGAGATGTACGGGTTGTCGATCTGGGTCAGGTCGCCACAGAACACGACCTTGGAGTCGCGACTGATCCGAGTCAGGATCACCTTGAGCGTCGCCAGCTCCAGGTTCTGCGCCTCGTCGATTATCACGTACTCGCCGGTGATCGACCTCCCTCGAAGATAGGTGACGGCCGCCATCTCCAGCTCGCCACGCTGCACCAGCTCCTCTATCGCGGCGTTGGCACCGTCCACTCCGGCATCGGAGAAGAGGGCGTACAGGTTGTCGTGGACGGCGGCCATCCAAGGAGAAAGCTTCTCGTCGAGGTCACCCGGGAGGTAGCCGAGATCCTGACGCCCGACCGCGACCAGGGGGCGATATACCGACACTCGCCGGTACCGCCCCTGTTCCAGAACCTGCTCCAGACCCGCAGCAAGGGCGAGAAAGGTCTTGCCGGTGCCCGCCATCCCCATGAGGGAGACCGCGGGGATGTCGGGATCGAGCAGGTGGTGCAGCGCCACCGTCTGCCGCACGTTCTTGGCCTCGACGCCGAAGGCGCGTACGTGAGATGACACCCGCTCCACCACCATCTCCGGCTCGGACTGCACGACCCGGGCGAGCGCGGAGCGAGAGACCCCACTCCGTAAGACGACAAACTCGTTGACGTGAGCGGCGACTCCGCTCACCTCGATCTTTCCCTCTTCGAAGAGCCGGTCGATGGTGCCCGAGTCCGTCTGGTGCTCGACGACCCCGGTGTAGAGCTGATCCACTGCGACGGTGTCCGCCCGATAATCCTGGACCTCGACCCCGAGCTGCGCCGCCTTGATACGGAGGGCGGCGTCCTTGGTGACGAGCATGGCGTCGAGCCCGGAGTCGGTGATGTTGAGGCAGGTCGCCAGGATCCGGTGATCAGGCGTTGTGGGGTCGAGCACCAGAGGCAGCCTCTCCGACGCCACCCCATTGAGCTCGATCCGCAGGGTGCCTCCTCCAGCCAGCGGCACCGGCTCTCTCAACCCACCGGAACGGGAGGCTCCCAGCTCCTCGAGGAGGCGGATCGCCCTGCGGGCGTTTGCCCCGACCTCGTCCGCTCTCGTCTTCATCCGGTCCAGCTCCTCCACGACGACCAAAGGGAGGACCACGTCGTGCTCATCGAATCGAATCGGTGAGCGGGGATCGGCTAGCAGGACACAGGTGTCGAGCACATACGTGTTGGCCACGTGCGTTATCTCCTTGTGTGGGTGCGCCAGGTCGACAGGATCCCGCTTTCGGGAGCCGATTACAAGGATCGGGCTACTGGTCGGTCCCGTCGAGATGTGGTGCCAGGGCGTAATCGAGGAGGACCGGGCCGTTGGGGGTCACCGCCACATGGGTGACTCCGGTGTTGGGCGGGGTGTACAGGGATTGTGAGTGAGTGTCGGTCGTCGAGGTTAGAGAGGAGATGTAGGCGCGGATGGCGCCGCCGTGGGAAACGACGCCGGTGATGGATCCCGGCTCTAGTGGCAGGGAGTCGATCGCGGCCCTGACGCGAAGGGTCAACTCGGCCCAACTCTCACCGTCGCCACCGCGTTTGGCATCCTCTCCGTGCTCGTAGATGCGGGCAAAGAGATCAGGATCCTTGGCCATGATCTCGGTAGTGGTCAAGCCCTCCCATCTTCCCATGGACAGCTCCTGGAGATCGTTGACCACTATCGGGTTGGCGGCGGCGATGGCGGTGGCGGTGGCGAGGGCGCGCTCGAGAGGTGAGCTGTAGACCGTCTCGAGACGACCCATCCATCCCTCCAGTAGCTCGGTCTGCTTTCGACCGACGTCATCGAGACCCCAAGAGCTTTGACCCTGCCACCGCTGCTCGACGTTTGCCCTGGTGCGCGCGTGACGGATGAGCGCGATCACCGGATACCCGGCGGTGACAGCCGCGGAGACCTCGAGCGGGACCGGACCCAGGTGCCCGGCGTCGTTGAAACCGGTGAGCCGGAAGTCCTGGTGGCGTTGCACGACCCCGGTGAGGGCGGTGTTGGTGACCCAACCATGGGGACGGCGATCATGTGGTGGAAAGAATCTCGCAATGACCGAGTCGATGACTCCACCGTGGGTGACGACCGCTGCCGTGGCGTCGTCGGACAGCTTGGCGGTCAGCTCGTCGACCACCGACCACACTCGTCTCGCCACCTGGCTGGGCCTCTCCCCGGTGTGGCCCATGGCCACGTCCTCACCCCTCCCGAGCGCCATGAGGGTGTCCCGATCGGCCTCCTCCTCCCCGACCTCTCGATAGCCCATCCCCTCCCACCGACCCAGGTCAACCTCGACCAGACGCTCGTCGCGCACCGGCTCCGGATCGAAGGCCAGGGCGGTGCCATAAGCGCGCGCCAATGGCGACGAGATCACGACGTCAAATGCCCGGCCGTTGATTCGGGAAGCGAGAGCCTCGACCTGTGCCCTGCCTCCATCGCTGAGGGGTGCATCGCCCCGACCCTGCCACACCCGAGCGACATTCGCCTCCGATTGGGCGTGGCGAACAAAGAGGATTCGAGGCATGGGATATTTGGTACCACCTCTCGGCCGATATTGGAAACCGCCGCCGCCGAACTCGCAGAGCCACGCCCACCCTGTCACACCTGGGCCGAGAACCCGGGCCCGGCGAATCTCAGGCGATGAATGCGGAGGCGAAAATCAGGGAGACGATGGTCATGACCTTGATCACGATGTTCATCGAGGGGCCCGAGGTGTCCTTGAACGGGTCTCCCACGGTGTCACCGATGACGGCGGCGTGGTGAGCATCCGAGCCCTTACCCCCGAAAGCCCCCGACTCGATGAACTTCTTGGCGTTGTCCCACGCCCCACCGGCGTTGGCCATGAAGATCGCCAGCAGGAACCCGGTGACTAGAGCGCCGGCCAGCAGCCCACCTAGCGCCTCGACGTCGATGAACCCCACCACCAGTGGCAAGGCGATCGCCAGCGACCCGGGAAGGATCATCTCCCGCAGGGCGCCGGCGGTGGCAATGTCAACGCAGAGGGCGTACTCCGGTTTCGCGTCCGGATGTCCCTCGCGGAGCCCCGGGATCTCGCGGAACTGACGACGAACCTCGTCGATCATCTTGTTGGCGGCACGCCCGACGGCGTTCATCGTCATGGATGCAAAGAGGAAGGGGAACATGGCGCCGAGAAACAACCCGATAACTGTCTCTGCTCTGGTGAGGTCGATCGATTCCAGCCGGACTGCCTGGGTGAAGGCAGAGAACAAGGCGAGAGATGTGACTGCCGCCGAGGCGATGGCGAACCCCTTGGCAACCGCGGCCGTGGTGTTGCCCAGGGAGTCGAGGGCGTCGGTGGCCTCCCTCACCTCGGCCGGGAGATGCGCCATCTCGGCGATCCCTCCAGCATTGTCGGCGATGGGCCCGTAGGCGTCGACGGATATGGTGATGCCGAGTGTCGCCAGGACACCGATGGCGGCCACGGCGACACCGTAGATGCCACCTCCGGGGCCGAGCGCCCAGTCGCCGGCGAAGTAGGCGACGCCGATACCCCCGGCGACAACGATCACCGAGAAGGCGGCCGAGCGCATCCCTTCGGCGATTCCGGAGATGATCACGGTTGCCGGGCCGGTCTGGC
>CAZKFU010000016.1:0-1583 GCA_964552165.1 uncultured Acidimicrobiaceae bacterium | reverse complement strand
AGCTATCTCCTTGACCGTCTTGTAATGATCCGAGGTGAACCATTCCGAGATCTTCCCCACGAACCATCCCACCAGGAGTCCGGCCAGGACCGCCAGCCACAACCCCAATGGGTTATCGGCGGTGTCGCCGAAGATCCAATAAACCAGGCCCAAGACGCCGGCGGCGGTGGTGACGAGCGCGAAATTGGTGCCGCGGTGGAGTGCGGCGGCGAGATGGCTTTCGTCCTTGGCTCTCACCAGAAACGAGCCGATGATGGCTGCCAGCATCCCCAGGGCAGCAACCGCCAGGGGGAAGATGATGGTCTCGGCTTGGAAGGCTGTTCCACCGAAGACAAGAGCCGAATACACGATGGGCGCCACCAGGGACCCGACGTACGACTCGAACAGGTCGGCGCCCATGCCGGCGACATCACCGACGTTGTCGCCGACGTTGTCGGCGATCACCGCGGGGTTGCGTGGGTCGTCCTCGGGGATACCGGCCTCCAGCTTTCCCACCAGGTCGGCGCCGATGTCGGCAGCCTTGGTGTAGATGCCGCCGCCGACGCGGGCAAACAACGCTATCGAGCTGCCACCGAAACCGATGGCGGTGATGATGTTGGCCCA
Organism: uncultured Acidimicrobiaceae bacterium; assembly: GCA_964552165.1. Classification (GTDB taxonomy): domain Bacteria; phylum Actinomycetota; class Acidimicrobiia; order Spongiisociales; family ZC4RG35; genus CAZKFU01. Next base: position 980 of record CAZKFU010000016.1, on the reverse strand, counting down.
ATTGGTGTCCTCGAGAATCTGGTTGAACACAAGGAATGCAAGAGCGACACCGAGCAGCCCGAGACCGGCGACAGTGAATCCCATGACAGCACCACCACGAAAGGCCAGCGGGAGAGCCTGGCGGACTCCGCCGAGGCGGGCGGCTTCGGTGGTCCGCGAATTGGAGGCGGTGGCAATCCTCATCCCCGCATACCCGGCCACGGCCGACAACAAGGCCCCAAACACGTACGCCACCGCTCCCCAGGGGAGGCCCCAGTCGAGGAAGGATGCGATCAGAACCGCCATCACCACCACAAAGACCGAGACCCAGGTGTACTCGCGCCTGATGAACGCCATGGCGCCCTGGCGGATCGCGGTCGCCAGCTCGACCATCCTCGCGTTTCCCTGCGGTGCGGCCAGAACGGCTCGCGTGTAATACACGGCAAGAAGGATGGCCAGCGCACCAGCGACGAGCGCGGCGTAAAGAAACATCTCGGTCATCGAAAAGGGTCCTCCGCAAAAGGGTCCGGGGTGGCCGGGAGTATAAGGCTACGCCTGCAGGTCCGGCATATCCGGTTCGAGGCGCAGCGTTGTGCCTAAGACTTCGGGACGGATCATGGCGTCGGTGGAGCGACTTCGCGGGTACTTCCGTCGGAAACCTTCCGACGTCCGGGACACCGAGTCGGCGTCCACTGCGGGCACGGCCCGGGCGGGTATTCGCCGACCGCCGACATCAAGAACGACGCTGGGATCGGACAAGGCTCTCTGATACCACTGGCCCCGCTCCCCTTTATACGACCGAACGAAAACATCGTTGCCTTCAACCACGGCCCATATGACGGTCCGGTAGACACGCCCTCGGAACCGTGTCTCGATGTGCTGCTCCTTGGTGGCATCGATCAGGGCGAGGTCCTCGGGCGCAAATGGCACCCGGTGGACACTATTCGCCTCATCCGGCGTTCGACGTCTCAGTCGCGGCGCCGCCCAACCCACACCATTAA
>CAZKFU010000015.1:4249-11225 GCA_964552165.1 uncultured Acidimicrobiaceae bacterium | reverse complement strand
GTTGACGAGGGTCCTGGCATCGACGGAGCGATCGCCTGCCACCAACTCGACATGGTCGACTTTGGGCGTGATTGCGGTGACTCTCCGCCCGGTGATCAACTCCCCTCCGGCACCCTCCAATCTCTTGGCGAGATGGGTCGCCACCGCAGGGAAGTCCACCACCCCGGCCTCGGGAACCAGCAGGGCGTCGACCCCCACTGCGTGAGGCTCGATCTCCTTGATCCCCTCGCCGTCCAACCGGGCTAGCCCCACGAGGCCGTTGGCGGTACCGCGCCGCTCCAGCTCGTCGAGCGGCGGCACCTCGGCGCGGTTGGACGCGATGACCAGCTTCCCTGTCAGCCGATGGGGAATGCCGGCTTCCTCGCACATCGCCACCAGCATCCGCCTGCCTTCGACGCAGAGCCTGGCCTTGAGCGACCCCGGCTGATAGTAGAGACCGGAGTGGATGACCCCGCTGTTGTGGCTGCTCTGGTGGGCAGCGACCCGGTCTTCCTTCTCGATGATGGTGAGCGACACCCCGGGGAGCTTCTCCAGCAGAGCGTTGGCCACGCTCAGACCGAGCAGACCCGACCCCACGATGCAGACGTCGGTCACGACCTCCCCTCACCGCCACCGTTGTGGCACGCCGTACCACAAGGTGGTGAACATCGCCGCGGCGGCGACGGTGCACACGACAGCCGCCACCGCCGGGAAAAGGAATCCTGTTATCAGGCCAACAGCGCCTGTCATGGCAACTGCCAGCAGACCGAGACCGACGATGGCCAGCCTGTTGCCGACGACGACGATCTGCTCCTTCTCCTGGCGTCGAAACCGCAGCCGGTGGTGCACCGAAGGCGCAATCAGGAACGCAGAGGCGGCGGCCGTGCACAGCAAGGTGAGGAGGTAGATGCTCTCGAGGAAGGGGCTGACCTCTTCAAATCTATTGGTGAAGGGGACTATGAGCAGGAAGGCAAACAGGACTTGGACCCCCGGTAGAGCCACCCGAAGCTCTGCCATCAGCTCGAGCGTGTTTCGGTCGAGTCTTTGCGACTCGGTCTCGACGCGACCGGTCTCCGGATGGACGTTCGGTTCCGACATGCCCAAAGCGTAAAGCCCCGCGGCTCCCTTACCACCGCTCTCGCATACAGAACGGATCGGGGTGACGCAGTTGCTGCGCGCCGCCGGGCCAGTAAACGGGAGAGCCGGAGGATGACAGAAGCGAGAGTGGGACGGTCGGGGGTCGGTATCCTGACCGACCGATGACATCCACGGCCGGAGACGGCAGCCCCGTGGCGCCAGCACCGCTGGACGAGAAGCAGCTCCGCCGGGTGATTGCCGGTTTCGGATCGAGCCTCACCCTCCCCGCTGCTGCATACACCTCGGATGAGGTGTTCCGATGGGAGGAGGAGCACATCTTCCGTTCGGGATGGGTTTGCGTCGGCCATATCGACGATCTACTCACGCCGGGGCAGATCCGGGCGGTCGAGGTCGGCGGCGAAGGGGTGCTACTCGTCCGCGATGGCCGTGACGCCCTCCGCGCCTTCTCAAACGTATGTCGCCACCGGGGACACGAGCTGGCACCCATCGGGGAGGCCATCAACGCCCGCCTCATTCGTTGCCCATACCACTCGTGGACCTACCGACCCGACGGCAGTCTGCGCACCGCACCCTCGCTCACCCAAAGCCCCGACTTCGACCCCACGCAATACCCGCTCATCGAGCTGGGTGTCGACGTCAACAGCGGCTGGGTCTATGTCGACCTCTCCGACAGCCCACGGCCGCTCCAGGCGCATTTGGGAAACCTCGCCCAGATAATGGAGCCCTACGAGACCGATAGGTTGACCACCGCGGCCTCACACTCATACGAAGTGTCGGCCAACTGGAAGATCGTGGTCGAGAACTACAACGAGTGCTACCACTGCACGTCGATCCACCCCGAGCTGTGCCAGGTGACGCCGCCTGACAGCGGGGTCGACCACCAGCCGACCGGGATGTGGTGTGGAGGGCCGATGGACCTGAAGAGCCATGCCACCACCATGTCCCTGGACGGCGTCTCCAGGGGCGTTCGGCTCCGCGGCATCGATGACGACCTGGCACGCCGGGTGTGGTACGTGACAATCTGGCCCAACCTCCTCCTCTCCATGCACCCCGACTACGTGATGGCCCATCGCCTCACCCCGATCGATCGGGGAACGACCCGAGTCGACTGCTCCTGGATGTTCCCGCCTGAGGCGTTCGAGCTCGACGGATTCGATCCCTCGTACGCCGTCGACTTCTGGGACATAACAAACCGCGAAGACTGGGCGGCGTGCGAAGGCGTGATGAGAGGGATGCGCAACCGGGGGTATCGGCCCGGGCCCTTGAGTGGCTGGGAGGGGACGGTCTACCAGTTCATGGGCATGATCGCCCGCTGCTACCTTGGAGAGGGGTTGGTCGTTCCCCAGGCGCCCTCTCGGGAGAGCCTCGTGTCCGGACCATGATCCGGAGGACGCCCTTCCACGAGAGGACGAGTGCCGCCAACCAAACCGGTCTGTGGAGTCACTGGTCTGGCTATCTGGCCGCCGAGAAGTACCAGATGGCGGACAAATTCGAGTACTTCGCAATTCGGAACACCGCCGGCCTCATCGACACCTCCCCTCTCTACAAGTACCGCATCTCCGGCAGCGGCGCCGAGCGATATCTCGCCGGGGTCCTCACACGAGACATCCGCCGGTGCCGTCCCGGGCAGGCCCACTACACCCTGTGGTGCGATGAGAGAGGAAATGTCATGGAGGATGGGGTGATACTTCGGCTTGCCGCAGACGAGTATCTTCTCACCGCCGCCAGACCCAACCAGGCGTATTTCGATGGTCTATCCGACGGGTACTCGGTTGAGATCGAGGATGTCTCCGAGGCCTTCGGCGCCGTCGCCCTCCAGGGGCCATTCTCAAAGCGGATCCTCGAGCAGGTGGCACCGGAGATAGCCGGTGTCGGCTACTTCAACCTCACGCCTGCCAAGATCGGCACCGCATCGGTGATCATCTCCCGCACCGGGTACACCGGCGACCTGGGATACGAGATCTGGGTCGACCGAGACGATGCGCTGGATGTGTGGGACCACCTAACGGCCGCGTCACAGGGATCGGGGGTGCTCCCTTGCGGGCAGATCGCCCTGCTGGTGACCAGGATCGAAGCGGGGCTCGTCCTGATCGACGTCGATTTCCATTCAGCGCGCTATGCCTGGAACGACGACCAGCGGACGACACCGCTCGAGCTGGGCATGGGATGGATGATTCGGGATCTGGAGTCCGATGACAGGCCATTCATCGGGCGGAGCGCCATCGAGAAGGAGGTCACCGAGAACAGCTCCCGCTGGAGGACGGTGGGGGTCCTCGTCGCCTGGGACGATTGGGACCGCCTCCACAAGTCGCGGGGCCTGATCCCACCCAAGGACCACACACCGGAGCACGGCGGGATGATGCTCTACGACAGCGACGCCAACCGGGTCGGGTATGTCTCCAGCTTTGTGTATTCACCGATCCTGCAGCGACACATCGGGATCGGACGAGTTAGTCCCAACCACGCGGGGTTGGGAGTGAAGCTGTGCTTGGAGGTCACGATCGATCACCGCTACGACCTGGTCGAGTCGCGTGTCGCCAGGCTTCCCTTCTTCAACCCACCACGCAAGACCGCCTGAGGTAGCCATGCCGACCAAACGGAAATACGACGCCATCATCATCGGGGGAGGTCACAACGGGCTCGTCAACGGTGCCTACCTGGCCAAAGCCGGTCTCGACACGGTGATCCTGGAACGTCGCCATCTCGTCGGAGGCGCCGCCATCACCGAGGAGCTCTATCCCGGGTTCAGCTTCACGACGTTCTCTTACGCCCTGAGCCTGCTCCGACCCGAGATCATTCACGAGCTGGAGCTGACCAGTCACGGCTTCATGCCCATCCTCATGCCCTCCACCTTTGCCCCAATGGAGAACGGCGACTACCTGCTGATGGGGAAGGACAAGGACGAGAACCACCATGAGATAGCCCGCCACTCCACGCACGATGCCGACGCCTATGACGCCTACGGCCACATGATGGACCAGGTGGTCCATGCAATTCGGCCGCTGGTGGACGCGATACCACCCGACATCACCTCGAAGGACCCCGAGGAGCGGGCCAGGATGGCGGCGATCGGCTCTTATCTCGCCGAGCTTCCCCCAGGGATCCTCCATGACATGGTCCGGCTGCTCACCGGGAGCGCCGCCGACATTCTCGAGGACTACTTCGAGTCCGACATCATCCAAGGCTGGCTCGCCTCTTCGGGGATCATCGGAACCAAGGTGGGCCCGCGCTCGCAGGGCTCGGGACTCGTGCTGCTCTACCACTCACTCGGCGAGCACGACGGGGCATATGGCGCCTGGGCATTCCACAAAGGCGGCAATGGCGGCTTCACCCAGGTTCTCGCCCGGGCCACCGAAGCGTTCGGTGCTGAGATCAGGGTGGAGTCACCAGTCGCCAACGTGATCCTCAGAAACGGGCGTGCCACCGGGGTCGCCCTGGAGGACGGTTCCGAGCTGGAAGCCAAGGTGGTTGTCTCGGCTGTCGACCCCAGACGCACCTTCATGCAGCTCGTCGACCCCCGGGAGCTTCCCAACGACCTCGTAGATGCCATCAGGCGATTCAGGTTCCAGGGGACATCAGCCAAGGTCAACTTCGCCCTCGACAGCAACCCCACCTACCCCGGTCTGGAGGGACGCAGCGACCACTACCGGGGCTTCATCAACATCGGCCCCTCGCTCGACTATCTGGAAAGGGCGTATGACGACGCCAAGTACGGCTGGTATAGCGAGAAGCCATACATCGATGGCTGTATCCAGTCCAACGTCGACCCGGACATGGCTCCCCCGGGCAAGGCGGTCATGTCATGTTTCGTCCAATATGCGCCCTACCGCCTGAGGGAGAGCGACTGGGATGCCGAGCGCGACACTTTCGCTGATGTCGTCCAACGCACCCTCGAATCCCATTTCCCCGGCTTTGGTGATCTGGTGCTCCACCGCGAAGTGGTGACTCCGCTCGACATCGAGAGGGTCGTTGGGCTAACTGAGGGCAACATCTTCGCCGGTGAGTTCCTCGCCCCCCAGATGTTCTTCTTTCGCCCGGCTCCAGGCTGGAATCAGTACCGGACCCCAATCGAGGGTTATTACCAATGTGGGTCGGGCACCCACCCCGGGGGTTGTGTCATGGGCGCCCCGGGACGGTTGGCCTCGCAGCAGATCCTCGGAGACCTGGCCAAGAAGAAGTAGCCCCTACCGACCGGCGAACCCGGAGTACCGAGATTAGGCAACGGAGTCGGAAGCGTTTTCTCCACCCGATGGGCCCCAGAAGACCGCCCAAACCGCGAGGTCCGGGGTGAAGTCCTCGAACCGGTGCTCGGTACCAGCGCCGACGAAGAGCAAGTCGCCTGGCCCAAAGGGCCGCCGTTCCTCCCCTATCGCCAGGAAACCGGAGCCGTTGACAACCACATACAGCTCGTCCTGATCGTGGGGTGTCTGCTCGTCGGTCTCATGGGGGGCATAGAGCCCTGCGCTCATACTGCCCCGGCTGATTACCTCGGCGTAACGCTCCGTCGACGGAATCGAAGCCAGCGCCTGCTTGTACATGATCCATTCGCGGGTCATCGGTCGCGAGGTTATCGGATGGCCGGTGAGCTCTGTCCCTCTGGAAGCCCTTGTCCCCTTGCGAGCGAAGCGGCGGGGGAGGTCCCTGCGAGCCGAAGGCTCGGAGGTAGGGGGGTTTGAGAGCCCCGAGGGGGTATCCTCCAAATCCCCACGCCAACACCAACGGCCTAGGGGCTAGTCCTGCGGGAACCACTGCCTCTCTCCCCGGCGTTCTCCCCAAACCATGCGAACCAGGCCACCTGGCTCTCTCGCCTCGGCGTGGAGATCGGCGCTCATCCCAGGCTGGGGCCAGCTCAACCAGGGTCGGGCCGTGTCCGCCACGGCCATGTTCGCAGTGATGCTCGTGGTGGCGGCCCTTGGAATCGCCGCCGCCCTCGCCGGGCCCCTGGGCCTGGCCTCCATGCTGGTGAGGCCCACGGTGCTGGTGTGGCTGATCGCCGGCAACGCCCTGTTCCTGCTATTCCGCCTCTTCGCAGCCTGGGACGCGTTCAGAGGCGCCGGAGGTCGGTTGCTAGCCCCGGCTCTGCTCGCCGTCTTCTTGGTGATCGCGCTTCCGCACGTTGCCGCCGGCTACTACCAGATCGAGGTCTACGGGGTTCTCACCCATGTGTTCGGCAGCAATGGAGCCCCAACACCAGACCCGGTGGCGGCTACGTCGCCAACGACAACGTTCTCGACAACCACCTCCTCCACCACCACCACTCTGCCTCCGCCTCCTCAGGTGACGAGCACCAGCATCGACGACTTTCCGATCATCGGTGAGCCGACCACCACCGTCGGGGCGTTTTCAGGACAAGAGCGCATCAACCTGTTGCTGCTGGGTGGCGATGCCGGGCCCGGCCGCGGCGGGCTGCGGACCGACACCATGATCGTGGCCTCGATTGGGATAGCCAACGGTGACCTGGCGATGTTCGGGTTCCCTCGCAACTTCAATGGCCTGATCTTTCCCGACGGCACTCCGTTCGTCGAGAGCAGGGGACTTCTCAATGCCGTTTACTCATATGGCGTCCGACACTCGGAGCTGTTCCCCGGTGGCCATCCGGGCCCGGCCGCCACCAAAGCGATGATCGAGGCCATCTCGGGTCTCGAGATCGACTATTTCGTCCTGGTCGACATGGGCGGGTTCGTCAATGTCGTCGACGCCGTGGGCGGGGTCGAGATAGACGTTCGCCACCGGATCGATCATGAGCTGTCCCCGCCTCGGAGCGGCGACACCTGGAGGCATTACCAGATCAACCCTGGGCTGCAGACGCTCGATGGGCTCGAAGCTCTCGCCTACGTCGGGCAGCCGGTGCAGCACGTCGTCGACCTCCCCGGCAATCGGGCCGTTCGCCAGCTCGACG
>CAZKFU010000015.1:0-4239 GCA_964552165.1 uncultured Acidimicrobiaceae bacterium | reverse complement strand
TCTCGCCTACGTCAGATCGCGAACCGGGACCAACGATTACCACCGTATGGCGCGCCAGCGCTGCCTGCTCGCCGCCTTGGCGGGACAACTCGACACTTTCACCATCCTTCGCTCGTTCCCTGAGCTGGTGCCAGTCGTCGAGAACAACGTCGTCACCGACATTCCCCTCGAGGTGCTGCCTGATCTGATCGAGCTCATGGCTCGGATCGACATCGCCGAGGCTTTGACCGTCGGTTTCACGCCCCCGGAGTGGATCGTCGGTCGTACCCCGAGTGGACATCCCATACCTGACATCGCCAAGATCCGGGAGGCTGTTCAGCAAGCGATCTCGGGGTCCTTCGAGGGCCTCACCTCCCGGGGTGTGGTCGCGGAGGCCTGCTGACAGCGTCCCGCCCACCAGTTAGGGTTCGGGATTCCCCACCACCTTGAGGAGGAGCTTCGCCATGAGCGAGCCCCAGGACAAGACCGTGCTCACAGCCGAGGGCCGGCGACGGCTCATCGACCGAGCGCGCCGGCTTCGGGAGCAAACGCTCCCAGCGTTGAGTGCCGCCATCGAGGACGACGAGAGCGACGAGTCGCTTCCTGCCGAGTATCAGCGGGCGGCGCGCGAGCTCGACGAGCTGACCCGCCTCATCGAGACTGCTCGAAGCACCGACGAGATCCCGGAGGATCCCGATATGGTTCAGGTGGGCGATTGGGTGACCGTCACCACCGCTGATGGGACGATCGATCGCTATCTCATCGTCCACCCGGCCGAAGCCATAGTCGACTTGAGCCGCGTCTCGGCCGACTCACCGCTGGCACAGGCGGTGCTTGGTCGCAGAGTGGGCGACGAGGCCGACGTGGGAGCCCCCGGAGGCTCATACCGTGTTCGCATCCTCGAGGTGCTCCGCGATCGGTGAGTGCTCCCCTTTCAAAGACGCCGCGACATCCACACCGAGTCCTGGGACAGGAAGCCGTGCCGGAGATAGAGCCGACGTGCCCCGTCGTTGACCGACTCGGTCTCGAGATAGATGGCCCCCAGCCCTCGACTCCGGCAGTCGTCGAGAATGCGGTCGATCAGCGCCGAGCCCACGCCTCGACCGCGCCTGCGGGCGTATATCTCGTCGATCAGGGCGTCTCGCCCATCGGACTCGAGGCTGTACCCCCAGGTGACGAGGGCGTAACCCACCGAGACCTTCCCTGACCTCGCCACCCACACCACCCCGAGCTCGTCATCCTCGAGGAGGGGTCGCAACGCCGTCGAGACCCGCTCGGCAACGAAGCTGTGGCCGTCGATCTTGTAGAACTCGGCAACCAGACCCACCAGATCGTCCAGGTCCGCAGGAGCGGCCCGGACTATCGAGACGCTCATCGCCTCGACGGTATACCGATCGGGGCGACGGTTACCGTGGTGATGTGGAAGTGACCATGGTCGTAGAGATCCCTCGCGGATCCCGCAACAAATACGAGATGGACAAGTTGACCGGGGAGATCTTCCTCGACCGGATGCTCTTCACCGCCACGCATTACCCCGCCGATTATGGGTTTGTCCCGGACACCCTCGCAGAGGACGGCGATCCACTCGACGCCATGGCTCTCGTTGCCGAGCCCACGTTCCCGGGGTGCCGAGTGCGGATCCGAATCATCGGACTGTTTCTCATGGAGGACCAGGGTGAGCCCGATCACAAGCTCATCGGCGTCCCCGCCGGCGACCCCCGTTGGGACGGAACGGAGGACATCGGCGACCTCCCCCAACATTTCCGCGAGGAGCTCGAGCACTTCTTCACGGTTTACAAGGACCTCGAGGACAAGAAGACCGCTGCGCTCGGCTGGCAAGGCGCCGACGCCGCAGTCGAGGTCCTGCAACGCGCACTCTCTGGCTTCGGCGACAGCTGAGCAATGCAGCTCGAGACAACAGAGTCGTGATGACTGACGCCGGCATCCCGGTGGTAAGAGTTTGACCACCCCGCTCCCCGTCCCGATCTCTGCTTCGCGGGTGATTGCGGCGGGGGCTCACCACCGACCGAGCGCCTCTTGTGGCGAATGCCCTGCTCTCGGCGGGGCTGACCGTCATCGAGGTGACGATGGACAGCGGCGATGGGCGAGGGCCGTCGCCGCGTCGACTGGCTAGAGCGATCGGTCTCGCTCTTCGGCGTCGCTGCGTGCCGCCAGAGCAGCGCCTATGGAGCCGGCCTCTGGGCCCAGGTCGGCCAGGACAACCTCCACCTTCTCACCGGGTACCATCCACACCCGCTCTCGGACGGCCTGTCGCACAGGGTCGAGGAGAAGAGCACCGGCCTCGGCGATACCCCCACCGAGCACGATCCGATCTGGCCCCAGCAGTGTGACCGCATTGGCGATTGCGATCCCCAGGTAGCCCGCGGCGACGGCTATGGCGCCCCGCGCTCGTTCATCACCCGTGGCCGCGGCGGCAAAGACCTGCTCTGTCGACTCCATACCCGCCAGAGAGGTGATCACATCGGCCTTGGCCACGGCTTCGACGCAGCCCCGGTTCCCGCATCCACAAAGTGGCCCGTCAGGCTCCACTGTTTGGTGACCAATCTCGCCCGCCGCTCCAAAGGCACCGAGGTGAAGCTTGCCGCCGACCATGAGGCCTCCCCCGATTCCGGTGCCCATAACCACGCCTACCACCGTATGACATCCGCGGGCCGCGCCCAACGTCGCCTCGGCGAGGGTGAACGCTCGGGCATCGTTGATCATGGAGATGCCGGTACCCAGCCCAGCCTCGACCTCCTGGCGAAGGGGGTACCCCTCCCACGCCCCCGGAAGGTTGGGAAAGAAAGCAATCCGTCCGCCGTCGGGTTCGAAAGTCCCGGGAACGGCCAGTCCGACACCTCTCACAGGACCGTGGTCGGCGATGGACTTACGCCCCATATCGATGAGACGCTCGGCAACAGCCGATGTTCCCTGCGCAGCATCGGTGGCGATCGTGGCTGACGCAACTGGCACGGGGAGAGCCGCCTCGTCCTCCTCGAGCACAGCCATCTTGATGTTGGTGCCCCCCAGATCGATTCCCAACCATCTCTGGCCCATCACACGACCCCCGTCGCCAAGGCGACTCATCGGCCCCTCGAACAAGAACAGGCCGGCCGTGCCCGTACCACGCATCCCGACCTTCCCCGGCGGAGGCTCAATGTCACGACCAAGGCGAGGATGTTGCTCATGTCCCTCCAGCCGGTGCTGCAACTGTGTAGGCGTCGTGATGTGGTGCCGTCAAGTTCGGTCTGTGTGGAACCACCGCTCGCGTCCCAACGACTTCGGGCGCGAAGTGACATATCTCTCTCGTGTCGCAGGAGCCCATTGACCCAGAATCTGTCGCCGTTGTGGTCAACCACGGCGTGCGGCAATCCGATCTGCCCACGTCGCATCATTCTCATCCCGTAAAAGCCTCGACTCCACCACCAAGTGTCAGTCGCACCCGGAACTTGTCTGCAGAGAACGACGATGTCGGCTGGGGAGCCCGGCTCGAGAAGCCCTAGCTCGTGATGGGAAACGAGCGCCGACGGCGCCGAGGAGGTCGCCCACACTGCCGCTGCGACCCCCGCTCCCGGATGGAGGAGTCTGCGAAAGGCCTGTTGCGGAGAGAGTTCAGCCGGTGGAGAGTCTCCACACTCGGGACTCCCAGAGGAACCGGGAGCCGCGTGGGGTCAGCCTGACCACCCCATCTCCCATCAGTCGCTTCACCGCCTCGCTTTCGGCGAGCTTGGAGGGAACAGGGATCATCCGTTCAGCCAGCCGCGAGACCTTTGCATAAATGCTGCGGGCGGCTTCGAGGATTGCAGACTCGTCCTGGAGGCTCCCCGTGGGGAGGAACAACCTGCCACCGGGTCGGAGCCGGTTCACGGCCTCACGCAACATCCGGATCGGCAGCTCACAGCCGCGGGGCCCTCCACCGACCCCACTGGGAAACCATCCGCTCTCGGCAGCCAGCTCGTCCGGGATTCCCGACACATCGCCGATGATGACGTCCGCTTCCACCTCATCATCCAAGGGGTCGAACAGATCGCCGTGTATGAACTCGATGCGGTCGCTCACTCCTTGAGCCTCGGCATTTATGCGGCCGATCTCGACCACGTCAGGACTCGAGTCAATGGCAAAGACCCGGGATGCGCCCAGCTTGGCGGCGATGATTGCCAACACCCCGGTTCCGGTGCCGATGTCGATGACACGGTCGCCCGGCTCTACCTCCATGGCATCGGCGACCAGCGTCGAGATCGTGGAGGGTGCAAACGTGTC
>CAZKFU010000014.1:0-11372 GCA_964552165.1 uncultured Acidimicrobiaceae bacterium | reverse complement strand
TTCCGGCCTCCCTCCACCTTGACCGCCTCGGCACCGCCTTCGGCAACCAGCCGGCCGGCGTTGCGCACCGAGTCCTCGACCGAGACGTGGTAGCTGAGCCAGGGCATGTCACCGACGAGAAGGGCCCGGGGTAGGGCTCGGCTCACCGCCTTGGTATGGAGGACCATGATGTCCATCCCGATGGGCAGGGTGTTGGCGTGGCCATGGACGACGTTGGACACGCTGTCGCCGACGAGGATCATGTCGATCCCGGCACGATCGGCTATCACCGCCGTCGGGAAGTCGTAGGCGGTGACCATGGAGAGCTTGGGACCGCCCTTGCGCGACCTGATGTCGGGGACGCCGATCTTGTCACTCATGGGGAGATGGTACCGACGCCGGTGACACTCATCTAACGGCTGCCCGCACCCACGCGATATCTGCCGCCTGTGCCGCGGCCCCTCCGGGGGTCTCTACCACCACCGGCGCCCCGGCGGTGGTGATGACCGCGGCCAGGTCGCCGGGTGGTATCAGCCCCTTGCCCAGGTTCTGGTGACGGTCGCGTCGGGAATCGAAGGGATCCTTGGAGTCGTTGGCCTGGACGAGATCGATCGCACCCACCGCGGCCCGGGTGCGCTCAACCAGGTTGTCAAACGGCTCACCGCCGGCCCAGGCATGACAGGTGTCGAGGGCGTAACCGACCCCGAACTCCCCAACCTCCTCCCACAGACGGCCCACCCATTCCAGGCGGCGGGCGACGGCCTTCTCTCCCCCCGCCGTGTTCTCGATGAGCACCTTCACCTCGGTGTCGAGAATCTGCAACGCTTTGCGCCACCTGACGATCCCCTCCTCTTGGGGGCCGTCACCAGTGACGTGCCCACCGTGGACCACAACCGCCTCGGCCCCGATGGTGGCCGCGGCGTCACATGTCTCTTGAAGGATCTTTCGGCTGGGAATGCGGACCCGGTTGTTGTCGGCGCAGACGTTGACCAGATATGGGGCGTGCACGTAGATGGGAAGTGGCGAGGCTGCCAGCTCCGCGGCATCAAGACGCGGGGCGGGCTTTTTCCACGATTGGGGATTGGAGAGAAAGATCTGGACCAGGTCGGCATCACGCTTCTCCGCCTCGGCCAGCGGCGCCTCGTTGGGAACGTGGGCACCCACCTTCAATCGGCTTCCCCCTGGACCTGGGCGCGCACGGATTCCACTGCGTAATCGACGATGGCAGCGGCCACCTCCCGTGGCGGGTCCTGCCAGTCGGCGGCGAGCACACCAAGCCTGCTGGGGGTCAACCATCTCGCACCCCACGGATGAGCCGGCACCTTGCCTCGATCTCTGAGATCGAGGACCAGGAGGGGAAGGAAGTCTCCTTCGTCCTCGACCTCCTCGGACCCGACGTCGACGATGTCCGACCAGGGAATCAGCACCGGGCGCTGGAAGGGTCCCGCGATATCGAGGGCCAACCCGCCGGGTCGAGTAGCCGCCACCTTGGAGGGGAAGAAGAGCTCGCGTAATCCAAAGACCACGAAGATCCCCCCTATCACCAGGGTGAGCCAGGCGAAGATCGTGTCCCGCGGCTCGAAGAGCTGGGTGTCCTCCGGCCGAAAGAGGAGCTCCCGGAGCCAGTTCGAGACCCGGCGGCGGGTGAGGATGTCGGTGGCTATCACCACCAGCGGGATCCCACCCAGGGTCAACAGCCACATCTTCAAGGCCGAGCGACGGGCCACCACCGGGTTCACGGTTCCACGCCGAGGTCTTCCGACGTCACCAAGGCGAGATATGGGATTCCGCGGCGGCCCATCTCGGCGGCCACGATGCCCTGTGACCTGTCGATGAGCGAGATCGCCTGGATCACATCGAGACCGGCGTCGTCAACGACATCTATGGCCTCGAACAGGGCTCCTCCGGTGGTCACCGTATCGTCGACCACCGCCACCTTCATCCCTGCCCTCACCGGCCCCACGACCCTCCCTCCGGTGCCGTGGTCTTTCTCCTCCTTGCGAACCGAGAACGCCTTGACGGGCCGCCCGGACAAAGCGGCGCTGAGCGCGGTCGCCACCGCGAAAACGACCCAGGCTTTGTCGTCGATACCGATGGCTTCGGCAGAGGGATCCATGACTTCCAATAAGGCGATGCCCGTCACCCGCGCCCCTTCTCCGTCGAAGGTGGTCTCCCGGGCATCGAGGTACCAGTCAGAGACCTGGCCCGAGCGCAGGGTGAAGGGTCCGTCGGTCCTGAGGGCGTGGCCTCGGAGGTGGGTGACCAAGTCGGCGGGTGACACGGACGGCATGGTACGGCTGGATCCGGTCACCGACCGAAGCGGCGGTCTCTCCGGGAGAAGTCACGGATGGCCCGCAGAAAGTCGACGCGGCGGAATGCCGGCCAGAAGACATCGACAAAGACGAACTCGGCGTATGCCGATTGCCACAACAAGAAGCCGGACAGCCGTGACTCGCCGGAGGTCCTGATGAGGAGGTCGGGGTCGGGGACACCGGGCGAGTACATGTGTGAAGCCAGGGTGTCGGCGTCGATGTGGCTCGCCAGGTCCTCCGGCGGGACACCTGCGGAGACCAGCCGCGCCACCAGGTCGCGGGCGGCGTCGACGATCTCCTGTCGCCCGCCGTACCCCATGGCGATGTTGAGGTGTCTCGCTCCTCCGGTGTAGGCATCCTCCGCCTCCTTGGCCGCGGCAACCAGGGCAGGTGGGAGCAGATCGAGGCTTCCTATGAACCCCAGGCTCATGTCGTGCTGTCGGCACCGCTCAGGCAGCCTCTGGAACAACTCGGTGAGAACATCGAAGTATGGGGCCAGCTCGTCTTCGGGACGGGCCAGGTTCTCCCTCGAGAGGAGCCACGCGGTCATGACGGGGATCGAGAGGTCTGAGGCCCAGTCGAGCAGATCCTCGAACCGGCGCATTCCGGCCCGGTAGGAATCGGCATACGAGGCGAGACCCTCTGCTCGGGCGTGGCGGCGGTGACCGTCGAGAACGATCCCGATGTGGTGGGGAAGACGGTCCCGGTCGATCTGGCCGAGGAGGCTGCGCTCGTAGAGCCCGTAGAGAAGCCGGCTTCCGATCATCCTGATCGCCCCGATGGTAACGAGACTCGAGCGTGTGCAGGGAACCGCAGCCACCGCACGCCGGTGCACACAATGGCCTCGCGGTGGCTCAGCCGCGTGCAGTGAACCGGGCCCACCGCACCCCGGTGCACACGGTCATCGCGACAACCACGAGACCTCGGCGCATAGCGCCTCCACCTCGTCGGGGTCAACCGGCACCGCAGAGGACAGGTCCATGTAGCCATCCTCCGTCACCAGGATGTCGTCCTCGAGTCGCACCCCTATCCCCAGAAACTCCGCCGGAACCTCGTGGATCACCTTCTCGGCCTCCTCGAGCTCCTTGGCCTCCTCGGCCTGCGCTGCCGCCGTCCCCAGGAGGATGCGCCGCTCTGCCCAGTCGTCGAGGTCGTATTCGAGAAGCGCCAGCTCGACCTGATCCTTTTGTGGGGCGACGTACAGGCCTGGCTCCACCGTGAAGCACATCCCGGGCTCGAGTGGCCGGAACGCGCCGTCCTCGGTCCGATAGCCACCGGCGTCGTGCACATCGAGGCCCAGCCAGTGTGACGAGCCGTGCATGAAGTACTGGCGGTAATGCTTCATGGCGATCGACTCGTCTACCGATCGCGGCAGCAATCCCAGCTCCACCATGCCCTCGACGAGAACTCTCGTCGAGTTGTCGTACACCTGACGAAGGTTGGCTCCAGGCTCGACGGTCTCTATGCCGGCGCGCTCCGCGGCCAGGACCACGTCGTAGATGGCCCTCTGCGCCGGTGTGAAACGCCCGTTGGCGGGGAAGGTGCGGGTGATGTCAGCGGAGTACCCGTCGATCTCGGCGCCGGCGTCGATGAGGACGAGGTCCCCATCCTCGATGAGACGGTCGTTGTCGACGTAGTGGAGGATGCATGTGTTGGCCCCGGAGGCCACGATCGAGGGGTACCCGTCTCGAAGCGAGCCCCCGTCTCGCCAGGGAAACTCCAAGGCCGCCTGAACCTGGTACTCGTATAGGCCCGGTGAGGTGAACTTCATTGCCTCGCGGTGGCCCTCTGCCGTGAGCAGACAGACGGCGCGCATGGACTCGACCTCGTCGGGGGACTTGCGAAGTCGAAGCTCGGCCAGCGGTCTTGCCAGGTCTCGCACCGCCACCGGGGCAATGCCGCCAAACCTGGTCTGGTGTTGGCGTGCCTTGATCACCAGGTCGCCGATGCGGCCGTCATGGCTGCTGTTGCCAGGTGAGTACCAGATCTCTTCGCGGCCGAGCATGAGCCGGGGGAGCACCGCGTCCAGCTCGGCGATGTCGTAGGCGGCGTCGGCGCCATGGCGCTCCTGCGCCCCTTCCACGCCCGCCCGATATCCGTCCCACGTCTCCCTCTCGGGGTCGCGGGGCCTCACAAACAGGACGAATGGCGTCTCGGGGTGCCCGGGCAGAAGCACCGCCACCGTGTCGGGCTCGGCAAACCCGGTGAGATAGAAGAACGATGAGTCCTGACGGAAGGGGTGGGACACATCGTCGTTGCGGATCTGCTCCGATGATCCCGGAACGATCGCCATGGCCCTCTCCCCCATGAGCTCTCCGAGACGACGGCGCTGGTCGGCATATCTGTCACCCATGGACGCCACGGTAACTGTGTTCTCAACCGGTCGCGACGAGTTCGAGATCGACGATCAGCGAGAAATGATCGGAGCCGATCTCGGGGCCGAGCCTCCGGTCCCGGACCCGGAGCGCATCGTCGTGGAGCAAGTGATCGATGGGGACGCGAAGAACCGAGATCGAGGTGACCGGGAAGCTCGACTGCAACCCAAATCCGGTCTGGGAGTTCTGGAGCCCACCCTCTCGTTGAAGGCGCCGGAACGCCCATGACCAGGGTGTCGCGTTGAGGTCGCCGACCACGACCTTCGGGGAATCGGCGTCTGCCGCCCAGCCTGCGGCAAACGCAAGCTGGGCGTTCCGCAGCGACGACCTCTCGGAGTCGGTGGGAGCGAGAGGGTGAACGGTGAGGATCGTCACCGGCAACGGCCATCCATCGGGGTGATACCGAACCTCGGCAGCTCGCGGCTGGGAGAGGGCGTAGCCGAAGCTGACGACCTCGGCCGAATCTCTGGCCAGGATCAGCGTTCCAAAGATCAACTCATCGGCCGCAGGACGGATGATCTCGTAGTCGAGCTCGGCGGCCGCCAGGGCGACCTCCCAGGGGCGGGACGATTCGTGGAGAAAGGCGATGTCGGCGTCGACCTCGCGCAGATAGGCCACCATGTCGGCGAAGTCCTCGTTGGTCGAGAGCAGGTTGTGGGAGAGGATCCGGATCGACGGCGCTCCCGGGTCGCTTTCGCCGGGTCCCCCCACGTAGAGAGGAGCGACGAAGGCGAGATTGAGCGCGGCCACCGCCAGAACGACATAGGCGACCCATCGCCGTCGCCACGCAAGGAGTACCAACCCTCCAACCGCCAGCGCCACCCCATACTGGGCCCTGAAGTTGGCGAACACGTCGAGCCACCAGATCCATCTCCCCAGGAAGGTGGCGAGACTCACCAGGGCCAGGGCTGCCACGGGGAGGGCGACCAGAATCACGACTCCGGGCGGTCGAGCCCGTCCTTGATCTTGGCGATCTGGGCGATCACGGAAGCCCTCCCTCCGCCTCCTTGGGTGATCCGACGGCCCACCGAGGCCACCGGGTCAATAAGATCCAGATCGATCGAGTCGAAACGGGGGTGTGCCGACGCCAGATCGGAAGCCGTGGCGCCGGTCAGCTCCTCGTCTCGGGAGACCACGGCGGCGACGACGCGACCTACGGCCTCATGGGCCTCCCTGAAGGGAACACCCCGTCGCACCAGCACCTCGGCCAGGTCGAGCGCGGTGGTGAACGAGGAGGGCGGTGGTGGATGGAACTCGGCGTGACCGAGAAGGCTCTCCATTGCCGTGATCGCGCCTGCCAGGGCGTCGTCGACGAAGAAGAGGTGTCTCTTGTCCTCTTGAAGATCGCGGTTGTAGGCCAGAGGCAGCCCTTTCTGCAGCGCCAAGATGGCGGCGACGGCCCCGATGGCGCCGGCGGCTCTGCCCCGGATGAGCTCGGCCACATCTGGGTTCTTCTTGTGGGGCAAGGCCGAGGAGCCGGTCGTCACCGCATCGCCAAACGTGACCCACCCGAACTCGGTGGTCGCCCAGAGAATGAGCTCTTCGGCGAGACGGGAGAGATCGATCAGCGCCTGAGACGCGGCAAAGCAGTACTCGGCGATGTGGTCTCGCCCCCCCACTGCATCGAGGGAGTTGGCAAAAACACCTGCCAGGCCCAGCTCGTCGGCAGCCGCTGCCGGGTTGAGCGGAAGCGAGCTGCCTCCGCCGGCGCCGGCGCCCAGCGGTGACACCGAGATCCGCTCCCGAGCGTCCTTCAGCCGATCCCGGGACCGGAGGAGTGCCCAGGCGTGGGCCAGGAAATGGTGGCCAAGGGACACCGCCTGGGCCTGCTGGAGGTGGGTGTAGATGGGCACCACGGTGTCGACGTTCCTCTCCGCCAGATCGACGAGCGTCTCCACCAGGGATGCCAGGGCGGCGATTCGCTCCTCCACTGCCCTCACCATGTACAGCCGAACGTCGAGGGCGACCTGGTCGTTGCGAGAGCGGCCGGTGTGCAGCTTTCCGGCCACGCCGCCGACCAGCTCTCCGAGGCGTCGCTCGACGGCGCTGTGCACGTCCTCGTCGGTCTCCAGGAACGCAAAGGCTCCCGCCCGCTCTTCGTCCCTGATTTGCTCCAGCCCCGCCACGACGGTGTCGACTTCGTCGGCGTCGAGGATCCCCGCCGAGCCCAATGCCCTGACGTGGGCGATCGAACCCCGGATGTCGTCGCCAAGGAGACGCCGGTCGCTGGGATCGGTGGTGAATCCCCAAACCTCGCCCCCGGCGTTGGGGCCAAACCTGCCTCCCCACATGCTCATTCCTTGGTCTTCCCCCAGCGACGGAGACGCAGCGAGTTGAGAGCGATGAACCCGGCGGCATCGCCCTGGTCGAAGCCACCAGCCTCTTCGAAACTGGATTGGGAGCGGTCGTACGATCCCGACTCCGACCGTCTCCCTGTGATCGAAACCGAGCCCTTGTAGAGGCGGAGCCGGGCCTCGCCGGTCACCACCGAGGAGACCTCGTCGACCAGAGCCTGGAGCGCCAATCGCTCCGGGGCGAACCAGAACCCGTTGTACACCATCTCGGCATAGCGGTGCGCGACCTGGTTGCGCAGGTGGGTGGCCTCCCCGTCGAGAGTCACCGACTCCACGCCCCGCAAACCGTGATAGAGCAGCGTTCCCCCCGGGGTCTCGTAGACGCCACGGCTCTTGACGCCCACAAACCGGTTCTCAACCATGTCCACCCGACCCACTCCGTGGCGACCCCCCAGCTCGTTGGCGGTGGCGACCAGCGTCACCGGGTCCATGGCAACACCGTTGATTTCGGTCGGGACACCGGCTTCGTAGCCAATCACCACGTCCTCGGGCTCATCTGGGCCCGAAGCCGGTTCGACGGTCATCCGGTACATGTCGGTTGGTGGAGCCAGCCAGGGGTCCTCGAGTATCCCTCCCTCGTAGGAGACGTGCCACAGGTTGGCGTCCATGGAGTAGGGGATATCAGGCGTGACCGGCAACGGGATCCCACGCTGCTCGGCGTAGGCGACACAGTCGGCTCTCCCCACCAGATCCCACTCCCGCCATGGGGCGATTACCTCGAGCTGAGGGGCCAGGGCAGCGGCCGAGAGCTCGAAACGGACCTGGTCGTTGCCCTTGCCGGTCGCCCCGTGGGCAATGGCTTCGGCGCCGTGGCGGTGCGCCGCCGCCACCAGTCCCTTGGTGATGACGGGGCGTGCCAGTGCGGTCCCCAATAGGTAGTAGCCCTCGTAGAGGGCGGCGGCGCGCAGCGCGGGGAAGGCGGCACTGGTGACGAACTCGGAGCGCAGATCTTCGACCACGGCGTCGACGGCGCCAGTGGCGAGCGCCTTGTCCCTGGCCTCGCCCACCTCCTCGCCCTGCCCGAGATCGGCGGTATAGGCGATCACCTCGGCGCCTTTGGTCTCCTGCAGCCACGCCAGGATCACCGAGGTGTCGAGACCACCCGAGTAGGCAAGGACCACTTTCATTCCTCTTCCTCTCCCGGCGGGTCGCCAGGGTCGACGAGACCCCGGGACATCGCCCAGTCCCTGAGCACTGCATAGGCTTCGGTGGGCGGGAACGGACCGTGGTCGAGACGGCGCTCCAACAGCATGTCCAACGCCTCACCGACGATCGGGCCGGGAGCGACGCCCAAATAGGCCATGACCTGGTGCCCGTCGAGCGGCGGCCGGATGCGGCTCAGCTCCTCCTCGGCAGCCAGCTCGGCGATTCGCTTCTCCAGCTCGTCGAGACGTGCCGCGATGGCGGCGGCACGTCGCGGGTTGGCCGTTGTCACGTCACACCGGACCAGCTCGTTGAGGGGGGCCAACAGATCCCCGGCGTCGCGAACATACCGGCGCACCGCCGAGTCGGTCCATCCCAACTTCAGCGTGTGGGGACGCAGATGGAGGAAGACCAGCTGTGCCACGTCTTCGACCACCTCCTTCGGATAGCGAAGCTCCCGGAGCCTTTCCCGCGCAATCCTGGCACCGACGACCTCGTGGTGATGGAAGCTCACACCTCCAGGGCCGAATCGCCGGGTCGCCGGCTTTCCCACGTCGTGGAGTAGAGCCGCCAGTCTCAGCGTCAACTCGGGTGTGGTCTTGTCGACAACTGCCAGGGTGTGGGCGAGGACATTCTTGTGCTTGTGCACCGGGTCCTGCTCCATGGCCAGCCTCGGCAGCTCCGGAAGGAAATGGCGTGCCAACCCCGACTCGACGATTCCCAGCAGGGCGACCGAAGGGCTGGAGGCCACCATCAGGCGGGACAGCTCGTCGCGGATGCGCTCGGCGCTGACGATCCCCAGCCGATCCGACATGCCGGCGGCGGCGGCTGCTGTCTCCGCGTCGGGTAGGAACCCGAGGGTCGCCTGGAACCGGAATAGCCGCAGCATCCGCAGCGGATCGTCGGAAAACGCGATCTGGGGCCCGCTGGGTGTCCGCAGCACCTGCGCCGCCAGGTCCGACATCCCACCGTGAGGATCGACCAGAGCCAGTTCGGGTAGGGCCAGCGCCATGGCGTTGACGGTGAAATCGCGTCGGGCGAGATCCTCGGTGAGCGAGTCGGAGAACTCGACATGGGGCTTGCGACTCTCCTCGCGGTAGACCTCGGAGCGGAACGTGGTCACCTCCACCGTGGTCTCGCCCCGAACTGCTGCGATGGTCCCAAAGGCCTCGCCCACCCGATAGACGGTGCTGGCCCAGCCCTCGAGGAGCGACGCGATCGCCTCGGGGCGGGCATCGGTGGCGAAGTCGAAGTCCTCGACCTTCCGATCAAGGACGGCGTCGCGAACAGAGCCACCCACCAGGAAGAGTTGGTGCCCAGCCTCGGCAAACAAAGCCCCCAGCTGCATCGGGGGCAATGCGGGTGACCGAAGCCATTCCAGACGGGGCGGAATCACGCTCACAGGCAAGCAGGCGGAGCGGTGACCAGGCAAGCACGCCCCGGGGTGTCGGCGACCTGGTGTAGGTGAAGGGACCGCCCCCATAACGGCCCCTCCACCCAACCTTGCGAGGCTGGGATCAGATCTGGATCCCAGCCTCCATTGCTTTCGCTCGCAGCTCATGGATGTTGCGAGCGTGGGGAAGCGCCTCGTCCAACACGAGTCGCCCTTCCTTGACCAGGTGGAGGAGAGCCTGGTCGAAGGTCTGCATTCCGAAGAACTCGGACTCCTTCATCACCTCGACGAGGCGAGCCGACTCAGAATCGGAGAGGATCCACTCCTGGACCCGCTCGTTGGCGGCCAGCACCTCGCAGACGAGGACCTTGGTCTGGGTATCGACGTGGGTGACCAGGCGCTGACTGATGATCGCCTGGAGCTGCGAAGCCAACTGGGCACGCACGATCTTCTGTTGACCGGGACCGAAGAAGCCCAAGAGCCGGTTCACCGTGTCGGCAGGATCGGTGGTCCGCATCGAGGTGATGACGAGATGACCGGTCTCGGCGGCGATGATCGCCGCTGCCGCGGTGTCGGCATCATCGATGTGCGAGATCATGATCACGTCGGTGTCGTGGCGCATCGACGTTCGCACGGCCTCACCGAAGTCTGGGGTGTCGACGCCCACCTCTCGTTGGGCGACCACCGCCGACTTGTCGGGATGGAGGACCTCGATGGGATCCTCGACGGTGACGATCGAGACCGACCGGTTGGTGTTGATCCAGTCGATCATCGACGACATGGTGGAGGTCTTTCCCGACCCGCTGGGGCCATTGACGATGATGAGACCGCGATCGCTGTCCACCAGCTTCTTCACCACCGGGGGGAGTCCCAACTCGTCGAAGGTGGGTGAGCCGGCCATGACGCGTCGCAAGACCAGTGACACCGAGCCCCTCTGCCGGAATGCGGTGACCCGGAATCTGCCAAGATCGTGGCGGCCATAGGCGAAATCGGCTTCGCCGTGCTTCTCGAAGACTGCCGCCGCCAAAGGCGTGAATATCTCGGCTGCGTACGACTCGGTGTCGGCGGGACGAAGGCGCTCCGTGCCGTCGAGACGGCGGAGTTCACTGCCCGACCTGATGACCGGGGAAGCACCGACCTTGAGATGTATGTCAGAGGCTCCCTCGGCTACGGCACGCTCGAGAAGAGCATCGATACTCAGTTCCACGGGGGTTGACTCCTGATTTGTCCCCCTGGTATCGGCGGAAGCCCTCCTGAGGTTTAGACCTCTTCGACGCCACGCATCGGAGCGCTCAACACCCTCGACACATCTTTCAGCGCCTCCCATGACCTCGACGGTGACTCGAGGGGGCCTTCGCCGACAGCCCCGGTGAGGCCAAGCAATGCGGCCTCGGTGGAATCGGCCAGGGCATCGAGGTTGTAGCCGCCCTCGAGCACCAGGACGATCCGGTCTGGCGACACCACCCGAGTCAACTCCCTGGCCATGCTCTGGTAATCGCCGGCCACCAGCCGCATCTCGGCGAGAAGATCGGCGGCATGGGCATCGAACCCACAGCTGACCAACACCCAATCAGGGCGGTGATCGAGCAGACGAGCCACCACCAGCTCGTCGAACGCCGCCCGGTAGACGTCGCCGGCTGTGCCCGCGGGAAGCGGCACGTTGACCAGGTTGGGAGCGATATCGGATGGGGAGGTGAAATCGCCAGCGAATGGGTAGAAGGGGCTCTGGTGGAGACTCAGGTAGAGCACATCGGGGCGAGTCGCCACCAGGTCCTGGGTGCCGTTGCCATGGTGGACGTCCCAGTCGACGATGGCA
>CAZKFU010000013.1:0-12442 GCA_964552165.1 uncultured Acidimicrobiaceae bacterium | reverse complement strand
CATTCTCTCCTCGCTGGGCATCTCGCTGACCAGCGGCGACGAGTCCCCAGAGCAGAGACTGGCCCGAGAGCTCGCCGACAGGACCGCCTTGCTGGTCCTCGACAACTTCGAACAGCTCCTGGACGCTGCACCGATGGTGGCACGGCTGGCGCAGTCCAGCCTCGAATGTAAGGTCCTGGTCACCTCGAGGGCGCCTCTGGCGATCCGCGGGGAACAGGAGCTCCCGGTGCCCCCATTACCCACGGTGGCCTGGGACTCGACCAGCAACGTCTCCCGACTGCAGGGCGTGGCCTCGGTTCAGCTTTTCGTGGAGCGGGCTCTGGGAGTACGTCCCGACTTCGAGCTGACGGCCGATAACGCCGCCGCCGTAGCTCGCCTCGTGGAAAGTCTCGACGGGCTGCCTCTCGCCATCGAGTTGGCGGCGTCGAGACTCAAGCTGCTCACTCCCGAGCAGATCCTGGAGCGGCTCGATGCCCGCGACCTTGGCTGGACTCGGCGAGACCTGCCAGAGCGCCAGCAGACGTTGTGGAAGGCGATCGACTGGAGCTACGACTTGCTCACCGAGCCCGAACGCGAATTTTTTTCCCGCCTGTCGGTCTTCGCCGGTGGCGCCCGAATCGACGAGATCGGCAAGGTGTGCTCAGCAGAGTCCGGGAGCGACCTGATCGACCATCTCGGGTCGCTGGTGGATCACAGCCTTGTGATCGGATTCCAGCATGACACGGGACCGCGTTACCGGATGCTCCACGTCATCCGCGAGTATGCCTCCGAGCGTCTCCGGGCAGGCGGCGAGGAGGAGGCTGTCCGGCGGGCTCACGCCCTCGCCTATCTCAGCCTTGCCGAGGAGGCGGCTCCGGAGATGACCGGTAGGCGACGGCGGCATTGGCTCGACCTCCTCGAGGTCGAGCACGACAACATCCGCATGGCCCTCAACTGGGTGGTCGCCACCGGGGAGACCGACCTGGCCATGAGGCTCGGCTATGCCTGTTGGCGTTTCTGGCAGGCGAGGGGCCATCTCCACGAGGCCAAGGCGAAGATCGCCGAGGTGCTCGCGATGCCGGGGGGAGAGCCGAGATGGCGAGCCAAGGCGTTGGAGGCGTCCGGTGGGATCGACTGGTGGCGTGGTGATACCGAGGCCTGTCTGGTGACGTATCGGACTGCCTTGGAGATGCAGCGCCGTCTGGGCGACCCAGCGGAGATCGCCAACGCCCTCTACAACACCGCCCTGGCAGAGGAGTGGGATCGCGCCGAAAGGGGAGTAGGCCTCGACGAAACGAAGACGGTGGAGCATGACGAGTTCGACGCCATGCTCGACGAGGCTGAGCGGATCTACACCGGGCTCGATGATGAGCGAGGCCTCGGCGACATCCACTGGGCGCGCGCCGTCAACAGCCTGGTCTACAGGCGAGAGACCAGCCCGGAGGCGATCGGGCACCTGGAGAAGAGCGCCGAGCTCTACCGCCGGGCCGGCAACGAGTTCGGATTGGGATGGGCGCTCTTTGAGCTCGCCCTAGCGTATCTGCGCTTGGAGGAGCTCGACCGGGCCCATCGGCTGACATCGGAGGGCCTAGAGCTGTTCGCCTCGCACGACGACATATCCGCCGGGGTTCTCTTCCTGATGACTATGGCGGCGATCGCTCGGGCTCGAGGCGAGATGGAGCGCGCCGTCACCCTGGCCGGGGCCGCCCACACCATGCGGCTCAGCTCCGGGTCCGATCTTTCCATCGCCGGTGCCAATGAGGTCATCCTTCACGATCTCGAGTTCGAGACGTTGGAGGCACTGACAGGAGCCCTCGCCGAGTCCTACCGGGAGGGCCGCACGATGAGTTTCGAAGAGGCAGCCTCCTTCGCGCTCCACTAGAGACTTCTTGACGACGTCTGCCTACCATTGTCACCCGCGGCCCTCACGGCCAGGGAGAAACCGTCATGTCAGCCGAGTCGCTGCGAACTGCAGGCATCATTCTCCTCATCTATCCGACCGTTGTCTTCGGAGGGGTGAGCATTCTCTGGCTATGGATCACCCGTCGCGCCCCCTACTACCGCGACAACCCTCTGCGCCAGCGTCTTTGGGCAGCAGGACACGCCCATGCCGGAGTACTTCTCATGCTGTCATTGGTCGCCCTGGTCCTCGTCGACCAAACAAGCCTTAGCTCGGGATGGCAGCAGGTCGCCCGGACCGCCTTCCCGGTTTCGGCGATTCTGCTACCCGCCGCCTACTTCCTGTCGGTGGTGAGGAAGGCGGAGCAACCCAGTGCATTGATAAATCTGGCATATCTGGGTGCAGCATCACTCACCACCGGCATGCTCGTGTTGGGAATTGGGCTCCTGAGATCCATGTGAGCCAGGGGCCGGGAAACGCGGGCCTGCGCCCAGGCGGCTGCGGCCAGACCGCCAGCGAGGGGGCGGGATGGACCCCATAGTCGAAGCGCTCCTCGCTAACTCGGTCGGCTACCGCCTTGCTGCACGGTAATACCTCGGTCGCTAGGTCCCATCGGAGAGAATCGCAGCCAACTTGGCGGTGTCGATGTTGCCTCCAGAGATGATGCAGGCAATCTTTCCCGGCCCCGCCCCTCCTTGCAGCGCAGCCGCCACCGAGGTTGCCGCGGCCCCTTCGGCCACCACCCGGTTCCGCTCCACCAGCATCCGCACCGCAGAGGCCACCTCCTCGAGGGGTACCACCAGCGAGCCAGACAGCAACATCTTCACCAGCGGCCACATCTCATCCAACACACGGCCCGAGCCGATTCCGTCTACGAAGGTAGGAAGGTATTCCACATCGGTCGGCTCGCCAGCGGCCAATGCCGCCGCCAGCGGAGCTGCCGTGGCCACCTCCGCGGCGTACACCGGTACCGCCGGCCTCACGGCAAGCAACGCTGACGCAATCCCGGAGCTGAGCCCTCCCCCGCCGTAGGGGACGATCACCGCATCGAGATCAGGGAGGTCCTCGACGAGCTCGAGCCCGATCGTCCCGTTGCCGGCCATTACGGCCCTGTCGCTCACGGGGTGCACAAACACGCCGTTCAGTCCCTCGTACCGATGTGAGACGATTATCTGCCACCAGGTGTCGAACGGCACCTTGATGACCTCGGCGCCGAAACGGTGCAGTGCTTCGAGTTTGGTGGCCGGAGCGTGATCGGGAACCACCACCGAACAGGCGATTCTCAGCCGGCGGGCATTCCAGGCGACCCCCTGGGCCATGTTGCCGGCGCTGGCGGTCCACACCCCATCCTCCAGTTCCTGATCCCCGGCCAGCGCCATTGCGTTTCCGGCACCTCGTATCTTGAAGGAGCCGATCGGCTGCAAGTTCTCCAGCTTCAGATAGATCTGGTTTTGCCCGGCGTCGACGTTGAGGGGCACCAGAGGGGTCCTGATCGCCAGACCGCGCAGCCGATCCCTGGCGGCTTCGATCTCAGCAAGCGGAATCGGCTCAGCCATGGCGGGCGCCTCCAAGGTCGAGACTGGTGCCGGCTCCCGAGTCGATGGCGTTTTGGTAGACGAGGCCTCCGGCAGCGATGTCCTCGACCGCAAGCCCCAGCGATTTGAAGAGAGTGATGTCGTCGGATCCGCGGCGTCCATCGGCGTCCCCGATAAGCAGCTCCCCGATCTCGGCCAGGATGTCGGCCTCGTCCACCACCCCTTCCGCTCGAGCCATCAGAAAGTCTCCCGCCTCGCTGATCGTGGACTCCCGCCGATCGACGAACAGGCGGGATCGAGCCACCGCTTCGGCGTCGAGCTCTCGGGCGAAGGGGACGCTGGAGCCGACCGCGTTGATGTGCATTCCGGGCTCGAGGAGGGACCCCTGGAGAATCGGATCCGTCGAGGCGGTCGTGGTGCAGACGACGGCGGCGCCTGCCACCGCCTCGGCGACCGTCGGGACCGCTCGTACCGCCAGGTCGCGGGTTGCCTTCGAGTCGGCCAGCTGCCGGGCGTTGACCCCCTGACGGCTCCAGACTCGGACCTCGCCGATCGGGCGAACCAGCGGTATCGCATCCAGATGGGCGCCGGCCTGGACCCCGGAGCCGAGAATCGCCATGACCGAGGCATCCTCCCTGGCCAGAAGGTCGGTTGCGACGGCGGAAACGGCGGCGGTGCGGATCGCGGTTATCTCGGTGGCATCGATGACCGCCTTCAGCCGGCCATTGGTGGCATCGAACAACATCACGGTGCCCTGGTGCGAGTCGAACTCGGTCCCGGCGTTGCCGGGAAACACCGTCACCGTCTTGATCCCCAGGGTGTCGATTCCTGCCAGATAGCCGGGCATGATCCCCAAGGCGCCCGATCGCTGCGGCAACCACATCACCGACCGCAGCGGTTGTATTCCTTCGCCCCGGGCCAGCGCGGCGAGTGCCTCCCGCATGACCTTTATGCATCCCGGCATCGGCAGCAGCTCCCGAACCTCGCCCTGGCCAATGAAGAGGGTTTCCACCGTCAATCCCGCCGGGTCCCGAAGAGATCGCCGATCTCGTGCCACTGCGTGGGCGGAAACGCCAAACCGATCGCCTCTTCGACGCGTGCTTCTGGGGCGCTGCCCATGCCACCGAAGTTCCCACACCCCATCCCGAAGCCAGAGACCCGCAATCCGGTGCGCCCCAGTTGCCGAAAGTCCATCCGCAGGACCTTAGATAGTCGGCCCTGAGGAGTTCACCTCCCTTGGTCGTAGGTTTCGCCTGTCACAAAACCGGATATCCATATCTGTACCAATAGGAGCTGACATGACCCAAGAGATAGAAGTCACCGTTACCGACCCGTCCCAGCAGGCGCCTACCACCCATGTTGGCCTGGAGATCTGTAAGGGCCCCGGAGTGATGCGCCTCCTCCTCACCAGGCCCTACAGGTCGGCCGGGCAGACCGTCGACATTCCGGTGGAACAGGTAGAGGCGGTGGCACTCGTTGCCAGCGCACCCCTGGGAGAACCGCCCAAGTGGCGCCGACAGCTGCGAGTCCCTGGCCGGGAGCCACGCGGAGACCGCTGACGCGTTCAAGGCCGCGTGCATCAGGTGTCGCGTTTGGCCAAACGTGAGTCAGCCGCCCAATGGGCGGCTGACTCGGCCGGACGTGGTGGTGCCTAGATCGTGTCCTGTTCGAGGCGATCTCTGATCTCCTCCTCCGCCTCACCGGTGGCCTCCTTGATCCGGCCCACCAGTTCCTCGAAGTTGCCTTCAGCAACATCGAGGTCGTCGTCGGTGAGATTGCCCCAGGCCTGCTTCGCCTTGCCTTTCAGCTGATCCCAACGACCTTCCCACTTGGTGTGTGTTGGGTCTTGCATGTCTCCTCCTTGTTCTTGTCGGGGTGACACCCCTCTCCTACCCCGAGTACCAAATCTGAAACATCCACATTGCATCGTCTCGATAAATTGGATCGACCCCGCCCACGGTCCTCAAGAAGGACGCGGATGAGGTTTCGACCCTCGTCCTTTCGGGTAAAGAACCGGTGAGGGCAAGTACGCAAAGGAGAATCCTCATGTATATAGGACTGGGCACACTGGTACTGATCATCCTGATCGTGCTGTTGCTGACTTGAGGCGAATCATCCAATCGACAGCCAGAAGTTTTCGTTAAGACATCCACCAGGAGGTTTTCGGTATGACATCCAGAGGTCAATTCGAGCGGCGGGAGACCAGATTGCTCTCGGTGCGGGAGAGGTTTGGGGGAATCGACACTCCAGCTGCTCTGGCAGGCATGTTTTTAGCTTTGGGCGTACTGGTCTTCCTGGCGGCGTTGATCGCCGCCGGTGCCCGTCGCCTCACGTTCCAACTCAATGCCTTCGATGTTGAGGGGAACGTTCAGGAGCTCGCCTGGGCCGGCGTTGTAACGGCCGTCGTGGTCGTGCTGGTGTCTTTCTTCATCGGAGGCTGGGCTGCTGGCCGAATCGCTCGCTATGACGGTGGTATAAATGGGCTGGCGTCAGCCTTGTGGATGCTGCTGCTGGTGGCTGTTTTCGCGGGCTTGGGAGCTTGGTTTGGCGCCGAATACAACGCGTTTCGGAGCGCCGGGCTACCCGACTGGTTCTCCCAATTCCGTAGCGAGGACCGGACGACTATCGGTGTTGTGGGAGGCACGCTTGCCATCGTCGCCATGTTTGCCGGTGGCTATCTCGGAGGACGTCTTGGGGAGAAGTTCCACCGCGAGGTCGACGATGCCCTGACCGGCACGCGAGTTTCTCCGACATCCTAGGTTGAGACCTGACACACCCGAGAGTGGCCGGCCTAGGGCTCGTTCCGCATCAGCCGACGCTTGCGGTAGCCCCATCCCCTAGCCAGTTAGCGGCAAGGGAGAAGCGACCTGTTCCTTGCGTAGGGTCTCGTGGACGACGACTCCGTGACGCTCAGTTTCGATTCGTAGGTCGGGGGGAGTTCTGAGATGAGAGGCCTGTAGGGATTGACTCGGGTTTTGCGGTGGCCTGACCATGGCCACTGAGGGTGAGCACCTTTGACGCCTCGTCGCCGGAACCTCTAATCCGCCCGGTACCAGTTGATGACCCGCAGGGTACGGAGGGTGTTCCACCGGCTCGGCTTTCCAGACCCCTCCTCCATGGTGAAATGCTCCTTTCCCGGGTGGCGGTTTTGTAGCGGCCACCGCCCGTCGCTGGAGCGCTTGGATTCGGCAACCTCGATCGCTTCGGCGCACCGTTTGTCTGGTGCTACGGCCGCGGCTCGCAGGTAATCGAGGCCACGGAGGACGTCGTAGTGCCAGCGGGGCGGGAACGAAAACAGGAGCCAGCGTGGATTGATCACCTCCCCGGTGGAAAGGGAGCGGAACATCCGCCGCTCCAACAGGTACTCATGCGCTCGGGACCGAGCGGCCGCGACCTCGACTACCGGAGTGCCGCTCACCTCCTCATATTCGAGCAACCCTTCGAGTACTTGGATGGTGGTGTGGAACGACGATCGTGTCGAGCCGGCCACCGTCTGGCAGTTCCAGCCGCCGTCGTCGAGCTGTTCATCGAGAAGCCAATCCACGGTTGCGTCCGTGGTGTCCCGGCTTTCGCCAAAGTAGGAGGCGAGCGCCAGCACCATCCCTGTGATGCAGGTCTCACCGATGTAGGCAAAGAAGGGCAGGCGCCTCATAACCACACCCTCCCTGACGAGCTCGATGGCCGCCACGGTGGCGTCGTCGTCGGGATCGATGCCGAGATGACGCAGCAGCAGCAACGTGTACGTGGTTGACGTCCATTTCGGTGTGTAGGAGCCCCCTCCCCACTGGCCGTCGTCACCCTGCAGCCCGAGCAGGCGGGCACCCCAACCTTCGGTGGCGACTCGAGATCGCTCGCCGGTGACGGCATCTGGGGGCTCGCCGGTGAGATCGCGCATCACCTGCCAGCGGCTGGCGGGGTCAGCTCCCAGCAGCCAGGCGGTCACCGAGCGAATGTCGTTGCGCCCCTAATCCGGGAGACCATCGAGGAACGGATCGACGGCGGCGTCGTTCTCCGCCATGCCCCATACCTCGGTGGCCTTGCCGTCCTTGACGTGGAAGATCTGAGTGTACTTCCACTCTGCGCTGGAGCCATCGGGTGCCGACGCCGACGTCTCCCCGATCACGACCACGTGCTCGTCATTCCCTAGGATGTCGTGTATCTCTGGCGCTGGCGGCTCGCCACCCATGGCCTGCACCTGTCGCCCGAAGAATTCGAGGACCTTTTCCTTGCCCTCGTACGCACCCGCCCACTTGCTATTTCCCCCGACGTGCCAGACGATATCGTCGGCGAGATGGTCGTCCATCCACGCCATGTCTCCCTTACGGAATGCCTCGAATCCCTCGCGCACAAGGGTGACATTGGGGTGCTCGTGATGGGTCATGACTGTCCTCCTTTGGTTCCCGGGCATCTCCGATCCTCCCTCTGCCCTCTGGTTTCCAGCCTCCTGGCGAGGGCTGCCAGCGGCCACCTCCGTGGCAAGACGCCCTTTGAATGAGCCTACCCCAAGCGCGAAGGCGCCGACAGGGCGAGTATCACTGGTCGTGACACGGGTAGGGCTTTCGTTCACCTGCCGGACCCCTCGACCAGAATCTTCTCCATGCGAGATGCCACCATCCGGCGCCTCTCTCGGCTCCACACCTTGCTCTATCGCCTCACCAGAGGGAGGTTGGGGCGACGGTTGGCCAGCAACGACATGCTCCTGCTAACCACTCGAGGACGATCCACCGGGCGGCTCCACACAGTCCCGCTGCTGTATCTCGAGGACGGCGGCACGCTGGTGGTGATCGCCTCGTGGGGCGGCCGCCCTCTTCATCCCGACTGGTACCGCAACCTCATCGCCGACCCACATGCCACCGTGCAGGTTCGATCCAAGAGCTGGTCGGTCCGGGCTCGTGCTGCCGATCCCCAGGAGCGAGCTGTTTGGTGGCCTCGTGTCGTTGCCGCCTACGGCGCGTACCGCACTTACCAGGCCCGCACAGAGCGGATCATTCCGGTGGTATTGCTCGAATCCGATGGCCCGCCGTGACCGCCACCGCGATAGCCGATCATGGCGGATAGGGCTCGAATCCTTCGAGGCGTTGGGTCTCCCTGACAAAAGCGATGATGGCGTCGATGTTGGCTGCGGTAAGGCCCTCTATGGGCGGCATGTCGCCAAAACTCCAATGGTGGGCACGCGACCCTCCCTGGATGGCGAACACGAAGGCGCCGTCGGCGTGATGGTTGGGCTCGTAGACGATCGAGAGGTGGGAGGGTCCCTTGTCGGTCCCTCGAAGATCGCTGCCGTGGCACTCGGCGCAGTGGACGGCGTAGAGCTCGCCACCGGTGGTCACCAACTCAGGATCCTGGGTCGGGATTTCGATATCGCCGATCCGGCTGCTGCAGGCGGTGAGCACAACAGCCAACATTGCGAGCCAGCGGTGTCGAGCCCTGCAATTCCGGCTCTCAGCCGGGTATTGGCCGGCCACGTTGCGCTTGGGTAATGGGGACGATCACTTCCAGAGGCGAGGGTAGCCCGGACAAGACCGCCCTCCGGCTGCGCGGTTGCCGGTGTCGATCACTCGCCACACCGGCCCACCGAAATGGGGCGGGCAGGGCGCGCGTTGCTCGAGTCGGCCTCAGGTCTCCCCGGCGGTGCGGCGAACCGCGCCTACGACTATGGCGAGGCCCACGACCACCAGCGTCAAGGGAGCCGCGTACCGGAGGTCTCCGATACGAAGGGTCCATACCTCGAGAGCCTCCATGATGAAGGCCAGCCCGAGAGCAAAGTAGACCATCCCAGCGATCAATGTACCCGTGTGCAGGTTCATCACCTCACCTCTATCTTTCCCGCCGCGACATCGAGATCGAGTGTCAGAGTCACCGCCGCATCTTCGAAACCGACGCTGCGGTAGGTACGGTTCACCGAGAGGCCCTCGCTTCGCCCACCAAGCAGATCGATCTGACCCGCTCCGGCCGATGCATCGATCTCGACGGCTACGCCTGGAGGCAGCACCACCGTCATCTCACCGGCACCGACAGTGATTCCCACGGTCGCCGATTCGGTCATGACCAGGCCGCTCATGTCGACACGGAGATCTCCAACCCCGACGTCATAACGCGGGGCCAGACCGGATTGTTCAGTCACAGTGAATTGGCGGGGACCGATCCCGCCGTGGAATGCATTGGTGGGGGCCACGGCCGCCGCCACCATGGCGATGGTCACGAAGACGCCGGCCACCACCAGACCCGGGTGGGGACCACCCCTTGCTCCCAGGATGAGGGCGAGCCCAATCACGGACAATATCGCGGGAAGGACAATTGCTGCCCTCAGCTCTAGGACATCTGCGACATCGAGCAACCAGAGAGCACCGATGACCACCAGCAAGGCACCGGTGACCACCGTTCCATAGCCCACGGTCTTGGGCGCGGCCTGAGTCTCGGTCTCTCGGGGTTCAATCGTCTCAACTCTGCTCATTCCGACCTCCCATGAAGAGGAGCCCGACTCCGATCGCGATAACGGCCAGCGGCCACATCACCTTGTCGAACCAGGGCACCAGATTGTTGACGAGGAGCATGAGCCCGATGCCCACCAACACGACTCCGGCCACCATGGCTCCTTGGCCGCCGAGCTCGCTCACCGGTCGCTGGGTGCTCGCCTCGCTCTCGCCCTTGGGGATCATGAGCCAGGCCACCAGGTAGATGAGTATCCCGGCGCCACCACCAAAGGTGAGAACCACGAAGGCAAGGCGAAACCACACCGGATCCACGCCAAAGTAGCGACCCATGCCCCCGCAGACCCCGGCGATCATCCGATCTTCGGTGCTCCGGCGAAGACCGGTAACCGTGGTCTTCTCGACGGGCGACGGGCCTCTTTCAAGCTGCGTCATAGGCGACCTCCTTCCCACCGACGATGCGCGGAAACGACCACCGATTCCAGTGCCGAAAGTCCCTACCGGGTTCGAATGGGACCCTTCACGTGACCACGAGACTGCCGCCTGTGGCCGCTCGCGGCGACCCCCCGAGAGATGCTCAACTCGTTCGCCGGGCGATGACAGCCCTCCCGTGGAGGCCGGGGCTAATCCAAAAACGGCCCGTGAGATAGGGCCATTCGGCCCTGCCACACCCCACCCGGGGTGGGGCATGGTGGCGGGGAGGTGAATCACATGTGGTACTGGCATGGAATGGGTTTCGGGCCCTGGCTGATAATGATCGGCTTCTGGGCCCTGGTCGTGATCCTGATCGTTTGGGCCGTGCCCTCAACTACGAACCCCAGGCAGACAGGTCATGACGGTGCTCTCAGCATCCTCGATGCGCGGCTGGCCCGGGGCGAGATCGATCCCGACGAGTACCAGGAGCGCCGGGCGATTCTCGAGAACCGTCGGTGAGGGCCGAGGCCGCCTCGGTGGGCTTCCGGCTTCGCTCGGCCAGGGGCCACCTTGACGGTGTGATACGCATGGTCGACGGGGACCGTTACTGCATCGACGTGCTCCACCAGCTGTCGGCGGTACAGGGCGCACTTGACCGGGTCCGTCGCGACATCTTGGAAGCGCATCTGCGAGGTTGTGTCCCCGAGGCAATGTCGGAGGGACGGATCGACGACATCGTCGACGAGTTGCTGGTCGCCGCTTTCGGGTCCGCGCCACCTTCCCACCAGGTGAACCATCAATGCCATGTGGATGGGGTAGTGCCCTCGGGGATCGGCGCCGAGGCGTGAGGTGACGAGACCTGTCGACATACTCCTGGTGACCGCCCCGGGTTGCCACCTCTGTGATGATGCCGTCCGTCTGCTCGACGAGATAGGAGAGTCGACCCCCCTCGCGGTGCGTTTCGTGCCGATGTCATCCGACGAAGGCCGAGCCCTCCTCGTGCGGTATCGGGTCCCGTTCCCGCCGATCTTGGTAGTCGATGGTGTCTTCGTCGGATACGGCCGGGTCTCCCGCCGCAAGCTGGAGAGTCTTTTCGCCACGCGCCCCGCCAGCGACCTGGTGATCTGAGCGTGGAGGGACTCTTTCTTGGAGGATCTCTGACCGCAGCCTTCGTGGCCGGCGCGGTTGCCCTCTTCGCCCCGTGCTGCATTGTGGTCATGTTCCCCTCCTTCCTGGCGGCGGCGGTACGCAACCACCGGTGGCGATTGGTACCGCTGGCCTTCGTGTTTGCCTCCGGGGTGGCCACGGTGATGGTCCCGGTGACCCTTGGGGTCAGCCTGCTCACCGAGAGCCTGCTGCGATACCACACCGTGGTGTACGGCCTCGGAGCCCTGCTACTGCTGGCACTGGCTGTGCTCTCCCTGAGCGGCGGCACCTGGTCGTTGCCCTTCCTGCGGGGATCACCCGATATCTCCCGAACCGACTCGGCGGGGGTCTACACGCTGGGAGTGTTCTCCGGTGCCGCCAGCGCCTGCTGCGCCCCGGTCCTCGCCGGCGTCCTCACGCTCTCAGCGGTGTCTCCCGGCCTCGCCGCCGGGTTTGGAATCGGGCTGGCATACGTGTTCGGGATGGTGTTCCCCTTGGTTGTCATGACCCTGATGTGGGATCGGCTGCGCCCCGAACAGGCTCATTTCGGCACACGATCCGTCTCGCTTCGGCTGGGCCCGATACGAGTCGCCACGACGCAAGCCGGGGTGGCCGCGTCGGCAATGTTCCTTGTAATGGCGGTGGTGCTGGCAGTGGTGGCAATCACCGGCTCATCGCTGGCGCCCTCATTTACTGCAGATCTGGGAGCCCGCGTCGAAGACACTCTTGCTTCGCTGCTGGCTCGGCTGGCCTGGATACCCGAACCTGTCATCGGGGTGATGCTCGTCATAGTCGCCATCGCCGCCATCGCCCTATCGGCAAGGCGCCGACACCCCGCCGACGAACCCGAACAACCAGAAGATCGGAGCTGTCATGACCAACAAGCGACATCGAATCGGTAACCGACGCACTCGACGCCGAGTGTCGGCCATGAGGTGGGCCGGCTTTATTGCCGCACCTTTGATCCTGGCGACTCTCGTCGCCGTCTCCATCGTCAGCGAGCGCGATGAGACCGGGATCGGGCAGGCGATCCCCTT
>CAZKFU010000012.1:0-12740 GCA_964552165.1 uncultured Acidimicrobiaceae bacterium | reverse complement strand
CAGGGGCCTTCCATTGGTTATCCGGGGGGCTGGCGATGAGTCAGGCTCTTCGCCACAAGGTGGGTCTATCTCATTCCTCCTCTCGGTAGCTCTGGTCGCCCACGACGCTGTCGTTCTCGTACTTGGCTCTGCTCCACAGCTCGACGTGATCGAAGACACCGATGACGGCGACCTCGCCCGGCGACTCGAGACCGGCGAACTCCCTGAGCTCGGGTTTGACGAGGAGGCGCCCCGTCTTATCGAGTGCCTGGAGATCGGCCCCGGCGAAGACAGTCCGCGAGAACCGCCGCCCATCGCGATCCTGCGGCCGGGTCAACACCTCGGCTGCCCTGGCCTCGAAGTCCTCGGCGGCAAAGACGACCAGCTGACCGTCCTGGCCTTTTGCCACGACGCAGCCGTCCTCGAGATCGGGCCGAAACCCGGAGGGCATGACGACCCGTCCTTTGCCGTCGAGCGTGTGGGTGTACGTGCCGAGAAACACGTCGATCGATTCCTGTCCGTCGCCATCGTGCTGTCCTGCGTGCCACTATGGCCCACTTTGACCCACTTGTCAACCTTCTGCCCCCACCTGGGTCACTCTCTCTCCTCCCACATCCTCCCCGCACTCCTCCTCACGCGCATGAAACGGTGCGGATTTGACGCAACCGGTCCGCGAAACGGGGAAGAGGAGGCGAGAAGGTGTAGGGAGGGGTGAACGTGGAGGCTCTACGCCGGTTCGGCGAGAAGGTAGGGCTGCCAATCGGGATCGACTGTGAACCCGGCGCTGGCGTAGATCCAGGCGAAGCGGCGCGGCGGCCCCGGCTTGCGGTCGAGCTTGAGCCCGGCCTCGCTGGGGAGACGATCGCCCTTGTTTATGTTGCACCTTCTACAGGAGGCCACCACGTTTTCCCAGGTGTGGTCCCCGCCCCGTGAACGGGGCAATACATGATCAAGGCTCTCCGCCTGAGCACCGCAGTACTGACACGTGTGGCTGTCCCGACCGAAGACAGCTCGCCGGGTGACGGGTGTGGTGCGTCGGTAGGGGACCTTCACGAAACGATTGAGCTTGATGACCGAGGGAACAGACACCGACTCGGTGGCGGCGCGCCAGATCTCATCGCGGGGCACGACCACGGATGCGCGTTGATGCAACACCAGAACCACCCCGCGCCGGGCACTCACCACGGAGAGCGGCTCGTAGCTGGCGTTGAGGACCAGGACACGGGTCATCGGCGTGCTCTTGTCATTTCGCAGGCGAGATTACCAAGACATCACGACTGATTTGCCCAAGTTCAGAGCTCGGAGCTGCCGAGAGCCCTCCCCAGGGCAGTGATCAGGGCGGAACGCCAACTGTCCAGCTCGGCCTCGGCGGTGCGGACCCCTTCGTCGGCGCGGACCGTGACAGAGAGTGACTCATCACGCGCCGTCACCGAGATCACCTCCACCGGTGGTCGGCGAGATAGCTGGCACCAGGCATCGGCGGCGGCTTGGGCGATGGCTACCGGATCCTTGCAGGTGAGCCGGGTCGCCGACCTGGTGCCCCGAGCCAGCGCCACCGCAACCCGTCCCCGTCCCGGAATAACGGTTAGGTCGTACTGCTCAGGACTGGTCTCGCTCCCCGAGCGGATCCTCGGAAAAGGCGACCTACGGTGGAGCCCGTAGGCGACGAGGAGCCGACGGACGTTCTCCAAGACCTCTGTCTCGTCGGCACCCACCTCTATGTGCACCGTGATGCCACCGCTAGGTCCCTCGTCGGGGTCGACGATTATCGATTGAACGCCCGGGATCGTCTCGAGCCTCGCCTGTAGGGTCCTCATCGCCGCAACATCCTCATCCGACGCCTCCATTCGAGAAAGGAGACCACGTCTGCGATCGGGGCGGGAACTGCGGCCCCGTAGGCCGTGTATCCCCGCCATCTCAGATAGTCGGCTGAGGGCGCGAAACCACGGCGACGCCGCATGGCGAACGCTGTCCGTACTGCCTCCCCCAGAAGAGCCGGTCGTTTTCGAGCAAGGCGGAACCCACTCGAGAGGTTCAACGTTGACACGGCAAGCTCCCAGCTCCCATTATCTGCGATAGCCCCACGGCTCACATGATAGCGACCTCAATTAGGGTTTCTAGTGCGTACTCGGCGACGGTCGCCGGCATGCCGGCGGCGGTGTGGACGCGAGAAGGTGGATGTGGGCCGCTGGGCACAGTCACCGGCTGTTTGGCGACGAACGGAGATCGAGTGAACGAGGTAACCACCGAGCAAGTGGCATGGTTTGCGGAGAGATTCGACGACATCTCCTCCAATGTGGAAAAGGTGATCCAGGGAAAGAGACCCGTGATCGACCTGGTGGGTCTGGCGTTGGTCGCCGAAGGTCACGTGCTGATCGAGGACGTGCCCGGAGTGGGTAAGACTCTTCTCGCCAAGTCGGTGGCGCGGTCGATCGACTGCGGCTTCAACCGAATCCAATTCACCCCCGACCTGCTGCCGTCCGACGTGACCGGGGTTTCGGTCTGGGATCGCAACAAGAGCGTGTTCGACTTCAAGGCGGGAGCGATCTTCACCAACATCCTGGTTGGCGACGAGATCAACAGGGCCTCCCCAAAGACCCAGTCTGCGCTGCTCGAGGCCATGGAGGAGC
Source organism: uncultured Acidimicrobiaceae bacterium (assembly GCA_964552165.1). Taxonomy (GTDB): domain Bacteria; phylum Actinomycetota; class Acidimicrobiia; order Spongiisociales; family ZC4RG35; genus CAZKFU01. Next base: position 10,131 of record CAZKFU010000012.1, on the reverse strand, counting down.
GTCAGGTCACGAGCGACGGTGTGACCAGAACCCTCTCCCCCCCGTTCATGGTGGTGGCGACCCAGAACCCGCTGGAGCACGAAGGCACATATCCACTCCCTGAGTCGCAGCTAGATCGCTTCATGATGCGGGTCGTCATCGGCTATCCCAGCCGCCAGAAGGAGCTGGAGATTCTCGAGACCCATGGGGTGCGCTCCACGTTTCTCGATCTCAACGCCGTGGCAACGCTCGAGGATGTGATGTGGATGATCGAGGTTGCGCGCCAGATCCACGTCTCCCCATCGGTCATGGCCTATGTCGTCGAGCTCGTCGAAGCGACTCGCAATCATCCCGACATAATGCTGGGCGCCTCACCTCGCTCGGCGCTCTTCCTACAGCGGTTGGCGCGAGCGAGGGCAGCATCATTGGGGAGGGAGTACGTCATACCCGATGACATCAAGGAGCTGACCGGCCCGGTCTTGGAGCACCGCATGGCGCTCCGCCCCGAGGCGCAAATGCGTGGTGTCACATTGGCAGACGCCCTTGGCGAGGTCGTGAGCCGTCTCCGTGTCCCGGGGACCACCACGAGGATCGCCACCTGATGCCTACGCAGCGAGGCTGGGCACTCACCGGCTCGGGTCTCGCCCTGGCATTGATGTGGTATCTCCTCGGCGAGATCGAGTTGCTGGTAGCGGCTCTTGTCCTGCTCGGTGCCCAATTGCTGGCGATGGCGTTGGTCAGGACCTGCCCCTCGGGGATCACCCTGACGCGATTCCTGACCTCGACGACCGTCAACTCGGGGGACTTCGCCACCGTGACGCTGCGGGTGAGCAACTCGAGCCGGCGGGCTGCCCGGTCGCTGGTGATAACGGACACCGTCGAGGTGCTGGGAACCGCGCGCTTCGAGCTCGCCAAGCTGGTCGGCCGCTCCTCGTCCACGGCCAGCTATCGCGTCGAGTGCCACCCCCGCGGCGTGTTCCATATAGGGCCCGGAACCGTCACCTGCCGCGATCCTTTTGGCCTTGCGGAGTCGGTCGTGGCGACTGGACCCCTCGACCGGATCGTCGTCTACCCCCGCGTGGAGAGCCTCACCGGCTTCCCGGTGGTTCGTGGCCAGGACCCCGCGATGCAGGCATCGAGGCCCGAGAATTCCCGACGGGGCGGTGAGGACTTCTACACCTTGCGCGAATACCAGCGGGGCGATGACCTGCGCCGGGTTCACTGGCCCTACTCGGCCAAGACGGACGAGTTGATGATCCGACAGCTGGAGACCCCATGGCAGTCGCGTGCCTTGGTGCTCCTCGATGTTCGAGGCGACAGCTATGAGACCGAGGAGAGCTTCGAGAAAGCCGTTGCCGGCGCTGCCACCGTGGTCACTCACCTGGTCGGGGCGGGCTTCGATGCCGATCTATGGGCCGGCCAGGCTGACCCGATCGACGCCAGTCGCTACCGGGCTGCCATGGAGCGACTGGCACTGGTCCAAACGGACGAGGTCGTGGATCTGACTGCGGTGGCGGGACGAATCAGGCAATCCGGCGGAGGTGGTGCGCTGGTCATACTGACCGGCCTTGCCGATCGTGAGCTGTTGGGGGTGCGACAAATGCTGGTCCGTGACTATCCGACCACGATTCTGATGAGCGTCTCCGACTCGACGTCGCAGACTCTGCTCGGTTTCCAGAGGTTGGGCGCCACGACGATCACCATCAAGACTGACGGTGCCTGGGCTCCCGCCTGGGCCGCCTCTTTGAGGACGACATGGAACGCCGTTTCGGTTGGATAGTCGGTGCTGCCGTCTTCCTCCTCGTCCTGACGAGGCTGGGAAGGCTGGTCGAGTCGGGCCCCGAGACGCCGCGATGGGGGCTGGTCATGGCCGCCACCGCGATCCTCGGAGCGTTGGTCGTATGGACCACCACCGTCTACCGAATCCCGAGTTGGGTGAGGTGGGCCGGGCTCGGGCTCGGTGTGGTCTTTCTGGTGCTGCGCCTCACCGCAGCGGACACGCTGCTCGGTGGGGTCATCCCCACCGCCGAGACATGGGATCCGATCATTGCCACGATGGGCGAGGCCATCGCGATCATCAGACACGGCAGTGCGCCCGTATATCCGACACCGGGGATGGTGGCTGTCCTCGCGGTGCTCGCCTGGTTGATAGGCGCCGCTTGGGGATGGCACGCTGGAGGAGGTTCGGTCTCTTGGGCGGTCATCCCTTCGGCAGTCTTCTATCTCCAGCTGTCGATCTCCGACCCGAGGCCTTCGGGCGTCGGATGGATGATCGCTCTCGGAATAGCGATGACGGCGATTCTCGGCGCTCTGGCCGGCCAGCGCGGTGCTCCCGGTCGCGCCCGAGACTCCCAAGGCAGACCTCTGGCTCGCCGGTCTCGAGGCCTAGCCGTGGGTCTTGGGGTGACTCTCGTCGTCTCGTCGATCGCGGTGGCTTCCTCCGGGTCATCCCTGGTGCCCGACACCGGGACCATCCAGTGGAGGTCGGGTAGCTTTGGCTTTGGCTCGGGCGGCATCAGCTTCAACCGTCTCGCCGGGCTGCAACAACAACTGGTGCGCCCCTCCAACCGTGAGGTATTCCGGGCCCGCATAGAACCCGGTGGCCCGCCGAGCAGCATCCTCTACTGGAGGCTGGAAACACTCGACACCTTTGACGGGACCTTCTGGCGCTCGGGCGTCGAGGAAACCTCCTTCGTGCGTAACGGGGCACCCGGGTATGACCCAGCCGAGGCATTTGGCGGAACGACAACGGTCTTCTCCCAAACAGTCCGCATCGACGCATTGCGTCAGCGGTCTCTTCCGGTCGCGGGGATCCCCACCTTCATCACCTCCCCCACCCACGACACGTCGCGGTTGCAGAGCTCAGACGACGGTTCCATCTTCATCCAACCCAACACCAGCGAGGGGATGGAGTATGAGGTGATAGCGGCGCTGGCCCGACCCGACCTCGACCTGCAGGCGATGGCCACCAGGCCCGACGGCACCCTCTCCCCATTGTTCGAGGCCGCGGCAGACCAAGGAGTTTTCAGCCCGGTGGCAGGGGCGCGTGGCCAACTCGGTGTTACTCCGCTGGAAGTAGAGCGATATCTCGATCTCCCGTCCGACCTTCCCAGCGAGATCGGGATCCTGGCACGGCGCCACACGCTGGGTGCAACCACCAGCTTTGAGCGGGCAGTGCTGCTCGAGTCCTGGTTTCGTGACAGCGGCGAATTCACCTACAGCACCGACGTCACCAGCGGTCACACCGCCCTCGATCTCGCCGAATGGCTGAGCGATCCGGATAGCCGCAACTTCCGCACCGGGTACTGCGAGCAGTACGCCGCGGCTCTTGCCGTCATGGCCCGCGCCTTGCGAATCCCCAGCCGTGTCGTGCTGGGTTTCACCCCGGGGACACAGGTCACCCAAACCGACGGATCACAAGCCGTCGTGGTGACCGACAAGAACGCCCACGCCTGGACGGAGTTGTGGATCGATGGCTTCGGTTGGGTCCAGTTCGATGCGACACCCAGGTCAGACGGGGTAAACCCTGCGACCTCGGCGGCTCTCGGTTTCGACCCGGCCGTCTACGTGCCGCCACCCACCGCGACCACGGGCCCGTTCACCGGCGAGCTCCCGTTCGAGGTCGGAGATCTCCCCGGAGAGCTCGGCGATCTACCGTTTGGAGCCTCCTCGCCGGGCTCCTCGGGCTGGATCGGTCTCCCACTCTGGATCCTGATACTCATGGTGGGTGCTTTGGCAGCGGCCTCGGTCCCTATCGCCAAGAGAGTGCGGCGCCGTTACCGGCTGGCTCGGGTCAGAGATGGCGACATCACCGCCGCCTGGTCGGAGATCGTCGACCAGCTCTCAGATCTTGGAATGAGTCTCAGCCCTCATCTGACACCGCTCGAGATGGCGGAGTCGATGGATCGGTCACTGATCCCCTTGGCCCACCACTACTCGGCGGCCGTCTACGGGGGCCGGGAAGTCGGTGACCGCACCTCGGAGTACGCCGCCGTCGAGTTGTGGGTCCGCACCAACTTCGACGGCGGACGGCGGCTTCGCGCCCTCTACAACCCCCGATCGCTTATCACCCGGGGCGAACCACTGGAGAACTAGAAGTGCCGAGTCCGCCCTGCGGGCGGACTCGGCCGAAAGGCCAACTAGTTGCCCGACGCCATGCGCTGCTCGTCTGCGACGTCGTCTTCGACCTGGCGCAGCATCTTGAGGAAGTTGTCGCGGTCCATCTCGAATCTGCTCACGTCCTCCTCGACCTCGCGGGCAATCTCGTCGATGGCAACGAAGAACGCCAACTGCCCTTGGCGGAGGGCGTCGAGGAGCTCGCCCTCATCGGAGCTGACCTCGAAGATGGTGGCTCCATCGGTAACCAACTTCACCTCGGAAAGGTGGGAATCGAAGTTGGACTCACGGCGCAGATAATCCCATGCTCGCCTCACCCTCTGAAGCGACATCCCGTTGTCGAGCAGCCCCCTGATCACCCGTAGGGCTACCAGATCGCGAAAGGTGTAGAGGCGTCTCACCCCAGGCCGTCCGCCCGTCCCTTGAACCGAAGGATTGACCAATCCGACGCGATCCCAGTACCGCAGCTGATGAGGGGTGCAGTTGGTCAGACGGCACGCCTGCTCCGCCGTGAATGACTGGTCCACGCGTTCCTTCCTACGCTCCCAAGGCCGGCAAATGAATGCTCGACCCAAATTCTTCTGGTTCCTCGGGTGCCTTCGAGGCCGGGGGGCACCGCTCGGGGGCCGCCACATTAGCGGCCCGCGCTCAGGGACGCCGCAGCGATCGGAAGATCTTGGCGAGGACTCCGCCCTCGGGGACGTCCGCTCCCTGACCCCACCAGCCGCGCAGACGGACGCCATGTACGAACGCGGTAGCGGAGAGAACCACGATCGCAAACCCGGCCAGAGCCAGAAGTGTTCCGTTCTCGCGGGTGAAGAAGAAACCGACACCGATCAGACCAATGACCACGCCCAGCAGCGCTAGCCGAGGATCGATTCGTCCCGGACGCTCGATCTTTCGAACCGCGTTGGCGAGGTCGGGATCGTCCTCGTAGAACTGCCGTTCAATCTCGGCCAGGATCTCTTGTTCTCGATCGTCGAGGGGCATACCCAAAGTCACCTCACCGATGCCACTGCTTTGACCCCCAAGTATACGAGTCCGCCGAATTCACGATCGAGGTGTGCCTCCATTGCGGGTAGGGGGGTGTCCCAGCAGCCGCGCCCGGGTCACCCTTCCCCTGCCAAACCGGGTGTCGACACGGTCGACGGCCGTAGCAATCTCGTCCCAGCCCGCCTTGCGCGCGGTGCCGAGCTGTCGGGGTGAGGCGCGATCCACCAAGCCAGAGCCGGCGATTCCCAGCAGCCGCACCGGCAATGAGGTGTCGACCAGGGCGACCAGGTCTCGCGCCGCGGCGAAGATGTCGTCGGCTACGTCGAGTGCGGACTCGGTGGTGACCGCCTTGGTGCGAGTTGTGAAGTCGTGGTATCGGATCTTGAGGCTCACAGTAGACGCCGCCACACCTGCCCGTCGCAGCCTCCAGGTCAGACGCTCGGCCAGCCCGAGCAGCGCCGTCTCGATCGCGTCGTAGGTCACCAGATCCTCCTCATAGGTCTCCTCGACCGAGATGGACTTGGCGGCTCCGTCCGGCACGACACTCCGGGGATCGATCCCACGGGCAAGGTCGTAGAGCCCTCGGCCCACCGTGCTTCCCACCGCCTTGGACAGTGTCGCCAGTGGGACATTCGCCAGGTCGCCGACCGTTTCCACCCCAAAGCGTTCGAGGGCGGACCGGGTGGCGGCCCCCACTCCCCACAGGTCACCCACCGGGAGTGCGCTGAGAAACTCACTTTGATCCTCTCGGGAGACAAGGCGGATGCCGTCGGGCTTGGCGGCAGCGCTCGCCATCTTGGCCACGAACTTGGTGGCGGCAATCCCGACCGAGCACGGCAGGGAAAGTGCCTCCCTGATCTCTTGCTTGATCGAGACAGCGACCGCCATAGGGGAATCGTGGTGTCGGGTGAGACCGGACACGTCGAGGAATGCCTCGTCGAGTGACAAGCTCTCCACGAGCGGCGCGTAGGAACGGAATATCTCGAAGACCTCCGTGGATACCTCCTGGTAGCGGTTGTGGTCGGCGGCCACCACAATCAGGTCGGTGCAGAGCCGGCGTGCAGCTGCAGTTGGCTGTGCGGAATGAATGCCATGAGCTCTCGCCTCATAGCTCGCGCTGGCTACGACACCACGACTCCCCCCGCCACCGACGACCACGGGCTTTCCGACCAGCGACGGATCGCGCAACCGCTCCACCTCAACGAAGAAGGCATCCATGTCGACGTGCAAGATGGGCTCGTACCACATCGGAGACCCAAGTTACCCTCGATTCGACCCTGCCCCCGCCAGACTTGCGAGCACATGGCTGCATACGTCCATCTTGTCCGCCACGCCGAGGTCGCCAATCCCGACGGCGTCGTCTATGGCTCGCTTCCAGGATTCGGGTTATCAGAACGTGGCGTGGAACAGGCGCGCCGGGTGGCACGATATTTGGGACCTCGACCCGTGGTCGCAGTTTGGTCGTCACCCTTGGAGCGAGCTCTTCGCACCGCCGAGGAGATCGCCGCCCGGTCGGGTGCGCCGGTCCACGTCGACTTCGCCCTCACCGAGACGGGGCTGGCAGACCGCTGGGCGGGACACCGCTGGGATGCGCTCGAGAAGGACTTCCCCGGCGAGCTCGAGTCCTACCTCTCGGACCCGATGGACATCTCGTTCAGCCCCGAGTCACTAGACCAGGTGGCCGGCAGGGTATGCACCGTGATTCGCCGTCTCGAGGAGTCACATCCCCACGGGGATGTGGTCGTCGTCTCCCATCAGGATCCGATCCAGGCAGCGCGGCTACGCCTCACCGGTCGCCGGCTCACGTCTTTTCACGAGGACAAGCCGCCGACCGCAGGGGTGATCACGCTCCGACCGGGCGCCGCCTGGACCGAGGAGACCTCATGGGCTCCCGATGAGTCCCCCCGCGGTGATGGATCCCAGCTACGACTGATCACCGACGCCGAGAGAGGCGAAGAGCCGCCCGACACTGCTTGACGCGCTGCCACAATCCGAGAGATGACAACGGCATTGATGGCGGCAGCACCTCTGGGAGTGGCTCTGGCCTGGCTGGCCGCGCTCGCAGTCGATACCGGCAGGCTTGGCCCCGGCGCTCTCACCCTAGTGGCGATGGGATTGGTATCGCTGGCGTCGGTTTCAACCGTGGGCATGGTGGTGAACAGATCGCGTTGGGCGCGGCGGACCGGGTGGCTCCCGGTGGTTATTGGTGGCGGGCTGGCTCTGAGCCGGGATCTCGACATCGCCTGGGTCGTGGCCGTGGCGGTCACGTTCGCTGCAGCCGTCGCCCTCGGCGGTCGCGGGCTCGACCAGTTGGTTCGGCGGCTGCCCGCTGCGACCGGCCCTCCGTCACGTGCCGTTCTGGTCCCGTTGATCCTCCTGACAGTCCCGGGTGCCCTCGGTCTGGCAGGAGGAGGAGAGGTCGGGGCCCAAACGGTGGTAGTGGGACTCTCCTCCCTTGCCGCAGCCATCTGGTTCGCTCGGGCCTTGCCGGGTGCGCTGATGATCGTCCGCTACCTCTGGCCCTTGCTGGCATTGACACTGTCAGCTACCCAGCCCCTCTCAGTGGCGATCGTGTCGGTCATCGCGTCGGCCATAGTGGCGGCCACATCGTGGCATCCGTCGGTAAAGACTGCAGTGCATCCCCCGTACCAGGGAGGCACTGCCATCCCTATTCCCCCGGAGCTGGCGCCACGCCAGATCCTCGACGCCGCCGAGGTGGATGAGCGGGGGCGTCCGCGGTGAGACGCCGTCCCAATCCTTGGATTGCGGTGCCGGCTCTGGTCCTGGGCGGGCTTGCCGGGTGGTTGGGATGGCTGGTCACCGACCTCTCGTGCCGGGCCCGCGACGCCTCCGGTGCCGTCACCTCATGCCCGGCGTGGTCGGCGGTCATGTCTATTGCCGCCTTTGTCCTGGTCGTGATCGGGGTCAGCCTGGTGATGGTCCTCGTCTACCGCTCGCTTGCTGAGTGGCGCGACCGCGGGGAAGGGAACCAGGGACAACACTGACCGGACCGTTGAGTTCAGCCTCGACCAAAGATCAGGGCGACGTTGTGTCCGCCGAATCCGAACGAGTTCGACATGGCGTAATCCAACTCTGCATGCCTGGCTTCGTTGGGGACATAATCGAGATCGCACTCGGGGTCGGACGTCTCATAGTTGATCGTTGGGGGGATCACCCCCTCGGCGACGGCCTTGATCGCCACAATCGCCTCAACGGCTCCGGCCCCTCCAAGGAGATGGCCGGTCATCGACTTTGTCGAGGAGACAGCCGTGGTATCCGCCGCCTCGCCCAGCGCGATCCTGATGGCAGCGCTCTCGGTCGCGTCGTTGGCGACGGTCGACGTGCCGTGTGCGTTGATGTACCCGATGTCTGAGGGGAGGAGACCGGCGTCGGCGAGGGCTGCGGTCATGGCACGGGCCGCCCCGCTGCCCCCTGGACGCGGGAGGGTGATGTGGTAAGCGTCGGCCGACATCCCGTAGCCGAGAAACTCGCCGAGGATCGTTGCCCCGCGGGCCAGGGCCAGCTCCCGCTCCTCGAGGACCAGCGCGGCCCCACCCTCCCCCATGACGAACCCGTCGCGATCGGCGTCAAAGGGCCGGGAAGCGGACGCGGGGTCCTCGTTGCGGGTGGAGAGAGCCCTCGCCTGGGCGAAGGTGGCGAGTCCGAAGTCGTTGATCGTCGCTTCGGCACCGCCGGACACCATCACGTCGGCAACACCCCTTCGAATCATCTCGGCAGCATCCCCAATGGCATTGGCCGATGCAGAGCATGCCGTGACCACACAGGTCACCGGGCCTAGAAGATGGTGTTCGATCGAGGCGAGGCCCGCAGCCATGTTGGGAATGATCTTGGGCACACCTGTTGGTGAGACCCGACCCGGGCCCCTATCACGGAGCGTGTCGATCTCTTCGATGAAGGAAGTCATGCCTCCAAACCCGGCCCCGACCACAACACCGGCTCGAGCGGCGTCTGGATCGTCCTCGGTGTAAGCGATGCCCGACTCCTTGATTGCCTGCCGACACGCCACCAGAAAGAACTGGGTGAACCGATCAAGCCTCAGCAGCTCCCGTCGCTCGAAATGAGCCTCCCCGTCCCAGTCCTTCACCTCGCCCGCTATCCGAGCCCGGAACTCGGACGCGTCAAAGAGCGTGACCGGCCCCACCCCTGGCTTCCCGGCGACCAGACCCTCCCAGGTCGTGGTTACGTCGGCTCCCAACGGAGTGACCATGCCTGTCCCGGTGACGACCACGCGCCTGCGCGTCATGACAACAGTCAGCTGTTGAGCTTTCCATGGACGAGGTCGACGGCCTGGCCCACGGTGTGGATCGACTCGGCTTCCTCGTCTGGGATCTTGACACCGAACTCGTCTTCGAGTGCCATCAGCAACTCGACCACCCCTAGAGAGTCGACGTCGAGGTCCTCCTCGAAGTTGGCCTCGTCCATGATCTTGGCCTCATCGAGGCCCAGCTCGGAGACAAGGACGGTCCGGAGACGGTCCGCAACTGCGCTTCGGTCCATTTTTTGTTGCCTTTCTCTATCGTCTGCCGTCAAAGGGCAAGGCCCCCGTCTACGGCCACAACCTGTCCTGTTATGTACGAAGCCTGCTCGGATGCGAGGAACTCGACCAGGGTGGCCACGTCCTCCGGCTCACCGAACCGTCCCAGGCTGATCCTCTTCCTCGCCGAGTCTCGCACGGCGTCACTCAGCGGATCGGTGAGCTCGGTTTGGATGAATCCGGGAGCGACCACGTTTACGGTGATCCCTCGTGATCCCACCTCCTTCGCCACGCTCTTGGCGAAGCCGATCATCCCGGCCTTGGAGGCGGCGTAATTCGCCTGCCCGGCGTTGCCCGTGATTCCGGCCACCGATGCGATACACACCACCCGGCCCCATCGTGACCTCACCATGTTGCGGAGCGCCGCCTTGGTGCAGAGGAATGTCGAGGTGAGATTGGTCGCCATCACTTGCTCGAAGTCGATGTTGCTCATGCGCAACACGAGATGGTCGCGTGTGATGCCCGCATTGTTCACCAGGACGGACACC
>CAZKFU010000011.1:0-13152 GCA_964552165.1 uncultured Acidimicrobiaceae bacterium | reverse complement strand
CTCCTCATGACGGCGATCGAAGAACGAGTGAGGTGCACCCGGATATGTGATCACCTGATGATCCACGCCTGCGGCGGTGAGGGCATCCTCGAATTCTGCGATCACTTCCGCTGGTATGCCAGGGTCGTCCCCTCCCATCAATGCCAGGATTGGGCACTCGATGCCGTTCACCACGTCGATGACCTGGGGAGCGCCGGTGGGCCGGGTGCCGCGCGGGTTGCCATAGAAGCCGATGGCTCCCGCCAGCCCGTGGCCCGCGGTGGCCTGGTGCCAGGAATTCGACCCCCCAAAGCAAAAGCCAAGCGTGACCACGGGTCGATTCGGGACCGCCGCTCGAAGGTGGGACACCGCGGCACCGGCATCGACGGTGATGCCACCGATGGTGGTCTGAGCCACATGATCCATGAAAGCGAAGTCGGGGTCGCGGGGGCCGGTCCCGGCGGTGCGACCGAAGTAATCGATCACCACGGCATCGTGGCCCGCCTCGGCAAGACGAATCGCCAGATCCGTATAGAAGCCGAAGAGCCCTCGGACGTCGGGGAGGACGACCACGGCAGCCCCGTCGGCGCCGTCTGCCAGCGCCTCGTACGCGGAGAGCTGGTTGCCGTCAGCAGCCTCGAGCACCAGGTCGCGGTATCTGACCCCGGCGCCTGTGATCGGTGTGATCGGGGGAGTGGAGTCTCGTTCAAAGCACATTGGGCCCTCGCTGGCGATGGGCGTGGCAAGATCTCCGGGAAAGCTACACCCACCCAGCCATGAAGCGCCCCTCGGTTGCCGCAATTCCCTACCCACAGTCTCGATGAGACCAGTGGATGCCGCTCGCCGCTGGGCCCAGGCGTGGAGGGCCGCTTGGGAGGAGCTCGACACCGACGCCATCGTGGCGGTCTACGCCGAGGGCTGTGTCATGTCCACAGAGCCATTTCGCGAGCCATACCTAGGGCGCGACGGCGTCCGGGCGTATGTGAGTGGTGTGTCGCCGAGGAGGAGAGCCCGCGGGTGCATGTCGCAGCCCCCGTCGTTCACGCCGATCGGGCCGCCATATCATGGTGTACGTCGCTGCGAGAGGAGGGCGTCGACGCCACCCTGGCCGGAACCTCGCTGCGTCGTTTCGATGAGAGTGGGCTCGTCGTCGAACAGTGGGATGCGTGGAATATGACGCCGGAGCGCCTCGATCCGCCGACCGATTGGGGGTCGTTCCGCCTCAGGGACGGGTAGGCGCAGCGACGCCATACCCTGCTCACCGGATGGGATCAGATCGTCTCGACGTGACGCCGGTACCACTAGCCGAGAGGCGGCGGGGGCAAGGCCGCCTGGTTGGAGTCGATGTGGCCCGCGCATTGGCGCTAGCCGGGATGATGGCGGTTCACATGCTCCCGGCGCGGGGTGAGGACGGGAGTCCTACGGTCTCGTACCTCGTGTTCGGAGGGCGATCGTCGGCGCTGTTTGCGGTCTTGGCCGGCGTCGGCTTGGCGTTGGCCACCGGAAGGGAGACGCCGCCTCGAGGTCGACAGGCAAGGGCTCTGGCTCTGGGCACCGTGGTCAGGGCCGGGGTGCTGGCTGTCATCGGCTTCGCGCTCGGTGGATTGGGGTCGCCGGTCGCGGTGATCCTTGTCCACTACGGGATGCTGTTCGCGGTTGGATCGTTGTTTCTCGGCCTTCGATCGCGCCAGCTCGTTTCGATCGCCGCCCTCTGGCTGGTGACGGAACCGGTCTTGAGTCACCTCATCCGGAGCGGGCTCCCGGAGTCGCCGATCTCGGTTCCCACCTTCGAGTCTCTATCTGACCCCCTGACGCTTGCCCTGGATGTCGGGCTGACCGGCTACTACCCGGTGCTCTCATGGGTCGCCTTCTTCCTCGCAGGAATGGCGGTCGGCCGCCTCGACCTCGGTTCGATCAAGGTCGGAGCAAGGATCGCCCTGGTGGGCGCGGCACTAGGGATTGGGGCCTGGGGAGTGTCCACGCTTCTCCTCGGCCCCTTTGGAGGATTGGCCCATCTCAGCCAACCACTGCCGATCCAGTTCTTCGGCACCACTCCGACCACCTCGTGGTGGTATCTGGCGGTGATGGCTCCCCACTCGGCGACTCCTCTCGACCTTGCCCATTCCATGGGAACATCGCTGGCGGTTCTTGGAGTGGCGCTGCTGGTGTCACGATCGGCCGAATCGCTGTGGCGGGCGGTGGCCGCCGCCGGCGGAATGACTCTCACCCTCTATTCGATCCACGTGGTGGCGCTGGCAATGGAGATTGGTCCCGAGGACCCCATGCCTCGCTATTTCGTCCATTTGGTGACCCTGTTCGCCCTTGCCGCGGTCTGGAGGTTCGCGATTGGGAGAGGGCCCTTGGAAAGGCTCACCGCGGAGCTGGCCGGCCAGGCTCGCCAACTCGTGACATGAGGCGAGCATGCGGGCTGGCCCTCCTCTCGGTGGCGGCGTGCGCCGGGGGACCGGCGACTGCCACCCGGGTGGAGGTGTCGCCGATGGCGGTTGCCCGTAGCGAGCACCCGGGTGTTGTCCTCGGGGGAGAGATCGTGGTCTTGGGGGGACTGACCCAGTCGGCGCTGGGTAGGTTCAACGCCACCGCATCCGTCGAGTCCTATCGCCCTGGAGAGGACAAGTGGCTCTCGCTTCCGGACCTACCTGAGCCGCGGCACCACAGCATGGCGGCGGTTGTCGGAGACCGCCTCTTCGTCGTGGGGGGCTTTGTCGGTAGCGGCTTTGAGCCCTCACCGGCGGTGTGGGAGCTCGTCGGCAATCAATGGGAGCGCCGTCCCGACCTACCTGCTCCGGTGGCGGCAGGGGCTGCCATTGGCGTCGAGGCGTCGATCTTCGTGGTCGGGGGCGTTCCTGACGGTGGGTTGTATCGATTCGACATCGATACCGGCAAGTGGGTCGAGTTGGCTGCACCCCGCTCGAGGCGGGAGCACGTTGCCGCCGTCCTTTTGGGGAAGAGTTATGGCTTCTCGGTGGCCGCTGGGGGGACACGATCTTCGCCTCCACCGAGATATACAACCCCGTCTCCGATACATGGAGGCAGGGGGGCGTCGATGCTCGAGCCCAGATCCGGGTTCGGAGCTGCCGCGATCGCGGGAGCCATCTATGTCGTCGGAGGCGAGGTGTTTGGCCCCAACCGCGCACTGGCCTCGGTTGAGGCATATGACGGGTCCTCGTGGCAGAGGCTGGAGTCGCTCCCGGTCGGCCTCCATGGCAATCCGCTGGTGGCTCTCGGGTCCCACCTGTACCTGCTGGGCGGCTCCAGACTCGCCGCCGGCGTCGACAACGACGGCAAGACCTACCGCCTCGATGTTGGCGGCTGATAGAGGCACGAACCAACCCGGCGCCCTGTTGCGTATTGGCTGTGAGTCGCGAAGAGGAGGAATCTGATGCGGCGTGTATTGGTGACGCTGGCGACGCTTGCGCTGACCGTGGTCCTAGTGGCCCCGGTGTCCGCCAGTCAGACAAAGAACTTTCGCTCCCATCTCAGCGGGGGGGAGGAGGTACCCGCGGTTGACAGCGGGGGCCAAGGTCAGGCGATCTTCAGGGTCGATGGGGATCAGGTCCACTTCAAGCTGATCGTGGCCAACCTCACCGAGATAACCCAGGCGCACATCCACTGTGGACCGGCTGGTGTAAACGCCCCCGTCCTGGTGTTTCTGTTCGGGTTTGTGGGGGAGGGCGTGGACAGCAACGGCATACTGAGCACAGGGACATTCACCGCGGCCGATTTCCTTCCCACCTGCGGATTCACCAGCATCGGTGAGCTGGTGGACGCGATGGCGACAGGCGACGCTTATGTCAACGTTCACACCCTTTCCTTCCCTGGAGGTGAGATTCGCGGCCAGATCAGGTGAGCTGACCCGGGAGTGAGACGTGGCGAGGCGGGGGCGGCCCAACTCCGGGCACACCAAAACCTCAGGAGCGACAACACTCGGTGCTGCCCCGCCTCGCCCTCGGACCGAACCCAATCGGGGCAGTACCAGATAGTCGCGCCGGCGGCGGCGCCTCCGATCGCTTCACAACTGACGCCGTTCGATTGGCGTTCGACTTCGGTCACGTAGGCGTGAGCCTCGAGTTGTGTGGTGGAGGCGATCTTGAGCACTGGTAACGGTGCTCTCTCGGAAATGATCAGGTTTGTCGTCGCCAGGAGGACAGAGTGTGGGGAGGCGTCATAAGGAGGTCATGACGACGGGGGTGAGGGCACGCGCTTCTCCTCGGCGACATTCCCGTCATCGATGACGAGCACGCGGTCGGCGAGGTCGGCGATGTTCACGTCGTGCGTGGCCACGAAGGCACCAATCCCGGTGCGATCGACGAGGTCCCTTATGAGCCTCATGACCTGACCCCCGGTGTCGGAGTCGAGCTGTCCGGTTGGTTCATCTGCGAGCAGGAGCCGAGGCTCGGAGACCAGGGCGCGGGCGATTGCGACCCTCTGCTGTTCGCCGCCCGAGAGCTCCTCGGGGAGGTGGTCGCCACGGTGGGCGAGCTGCACCGACTCCAAGACGGCCTCCGCCCGCCGCTGGCGCTCGACGGGGTCTACACGGCCGATGCGGAGCGGCACCTCGACGTTCTCCATCGCGGTGAGGACCGGGATCAGGCCGCCCGATTGCAGTATGAGGGATAGATAGCTCCGGCGGAGCCTTGTCAGGGTCTCCTCGTCCGCCTCCGCCATGTCGACGTCGTCGACCACCACACGGCCGGAGTCAGGCCGGTCGATCCCGGCGAGGATCGAGAGGAGGGTCGTCTTTCCGGCGCCGGAGCGTCCCAAGAGGACCACCATCTCGGCTGTCGACAATGTCAGATCCACGCCCTGCAGGGCCTTGATCGCCATCGGTCCCACCTCGAAGTGGCGGCTGACGTTCTCGGCGCGCAGGAGGATCATGAGCTCTCTCCGTTGTGCTCGGGCCATACGCTGACATGGTCGGCCTCCAGGGCGAGCTTGACCCGCCGCTCCAAGGTGAGGGCATCGATGAACTCGCGTGGCAGCTGGAGCCGCCCGGCGCGGTCGAGGACGGCGTACTCCTGGGAAAGTATCCGTCCCTCGCCGTCTCGGTGCAGGATCTCGGTCGAGGTCTTGCCGTCCCGGATGGCAACGGTGCGATCGACGTGGTCGGCCACGAGCGGGTCGTGGCTGACGACCACCGCCGAGACGCCCGTCTCCTCGTTTACCCGGCGCAGCACACCGAGGACGTGGTCCGAGGTGGCGCTGTCGAGGTCGCCCGTCGGCTCGTCGGCAAGAAGCACCGATGGCTGGTTTGCCAGGGCCACTGCCAGCGCCACCCGCTGTTGTTCACCGGGGGAGAGGAGATGGGGCCTCAGGCGCGCTCGATCGGCCAACCCAACCAACTCGAGAAGGTCGCCGGAGCGGGACCTGCGGAGCCGTCGCGGTATTCCGACTACGGCCATGGGGACGGTGACGTTCTCGATCGCCGTGAGATAGGGCAGAAGGTTTCGCGACGACTGTTGCCAGACGAAACCGATGGTCCGTCTCCGATAGCGAACCCGATCCGAGTTGCTCATCCGAAGTAGCTCGAAGTCGCCGACGCGAACCCGCCCCGCGGTTGGCGTGTCCATGCCGCCGAGAATGTTGAGGAGCGTGGATTTGCCGCTTCCGGACGCCCCAACCACGGCCACCATCTCACCGTCACCTACCACCAGGTCGAGCCCCTGAAGTGCCACCACTTCGACACGAGTGGTGCGGTAGATCTTGACCAGGTTGTCGCAGACGATCATCGCACCATGGCCGAATGCCGGGGCTCGGTCCCCTCCGCTCGGGGTTCTCTCGAATGTCGTCACTGTGTCTCAGCTCTCATCACGCTCACCACCCGGTTCCTCTCGGTGCGACGCATCCCCCCCAGGATCGTGATCAACGCCACCGCCGCAGCAGCCAGGGGAGCGATCGCCAGCCCCCATCCTCCCCGAGACAGGGCGACATTGGCCAATCCACCGGAGAGGCCCGTGAGATCAACCGTTCTCAGGCTGAGCCATGCCGAGGCCAGGCCGACAGCCACTCCGAGTGCCGCTGCCACGGTCAGCGGGACCACGAACTCGAGCACGCCCATCCGGGAGTTGGCCCGGTCGGGCAGCCCAAGCAACTGCAGGTGCACGGCGTCACGGGCTCGAGCCCGTGACGTGAGCACCATGACCAACAGCACGGAGAGCCCGGCGAGCGCCAGCACCACCACAGTTCCCGATATGAAGCCGCGAGGGACCGCACCCGAGAAGGGGGAATCGGCGATCCGGGAGTGCACACCACTCAGGGAGGTGATCGTCGACCTGGGGTCGGTGGGTTCGAACGCGGATCGAATGGCCTCCACCGAAGCGACCCGGTCTGGGTCGTCGAGATCGATGTATACCCGGTTTCGGAGACGGGTCAGCTCGGGCAGGCGGTCAACCAGACTGTCGATGGGCGCGACCACAAAGCGACCCGCCAACGTGGGAAAGGTTGGGCGCACGTCCACAACCAGCAGCTCGATTCGCTTGTTGCGAAGAAAAGCGATGGTGAGGTCGCCGATCTGTGCCGTTCCCGAGGAGACGATGGCCGGAATGGGGCCACCGTCATCGGGGGGGAATGTCAGTTCGACTGGGACCGGGGACTCCGCCGTGACCATCGTGAGCTCCTCGACGTCGACGGCCAGAAGGGTGGCGTCCTGACGGATCTCGCCAAGCCTGATCTCGTCGAGGTAGCCACTGCTGCTGCCGGTGACCCCGTCAATGGCCCCGAGATCGGGGGCTCCTATGAGATTGCTTCCAGCAGGTGCGTCCACTACCACATCGGCTCCGGCGCGCTGCCAAGCGGACTCCTCCTGGGCGGCAGCCACTGAGCGATTGAACACGAGGGCATATGTCGCCACGCCCAGCGCCACCACCATCACCAGAACTGGTAAGGCAACGGTCTCGGGCCGACGCGACAGGCGCCGCAGAACCAGTGGTGCCACCAAGCCGCGGCTGGTGCTCCTGAACAGGAGCAGGGCGACAGCCGGCAGCGCCCTGATGAGAACTATCGCCGCCGACAATCCGAGAAGAGTCGGTGTCGCTGCAAGCCAAGGGTCGATGGTGCCCACTGACGGGTCCAGGCCCCGCTCCTCGAGGGAGAGAAGAGCAGCCATCGTCAACACGATCACCAGGATCTCTCCCGATGCCCGCCCCACGGTCTCGGCCGTGCCTGCCGGGCGGGAACGAGTCAGCCACACCATCACGACGAGCAGCACAATGGTCAACGCCGAGCCAATCAGGGCCAATGCTCCCCACCTCGGTGAGGTGTTCGAGCCAATGGCCGCCAGGACACCGCCTGCGAGCGCCGGAGGGATCGCCGCCATAGCGATTAGGACGCCCGTGGCCAGCGTCACCTGGCCTCGTGAAGCTCCACGGTCCCGTGCCAGCTTGACTGCCGCTTCGGTGCGGGCAGCTATGAACCGCGCTATCACAATGGCGGTTGCCAGGGCTACCAGGGCGATGGAAGTGCCCGCCAACAGGAGTAGGTTCCTGGTGTTTGCGAGCTCCCGATCGAAGGCGCCGAGAATGTTGGGAAGCGCCGAGTAGATCACTGGCGTGTTGCGCTGAGATCCGACAACGCGGCTCATCTCGCCAATGCGGGCGAACTCGGTCTCGAGCACTCGCTGCGTGGCCGGCTCGAACCTGGTGGGGTCGACTAGATATCGCCACGTGTATGACGGTGAGCCCAGCGAGGCCACAAAGTCGAAGGACTCGCGCGCAATCAGCGCCTTGGCCCTGACGTTCTTGCTCCAATTGCCGTCGAGAAACACCACGGGGTCAATGAGGGTGGTGTCGCCGCCCCAATACTCATCCGCCCGATTGACCGCCTCGAAGATCCCGACCAGCGTGACTTCGATCTCAGGCCCCAGAGGACGGCCCAGGCGACGCGGCTGGGCGAATATCTGGGTCGCTCCGAGGGGTATCTGCATCTCCGCAGCGGCCGCCTCGGTGAGGGCGATCTCGAGCCCGACGCCCAGGGAGAGCAACCTGGGGCTTGGCCACCTCCCTGCCACCAGACGTAGCTGACTCTCGACATCGGGCTGGAGTCGGAACTCGAGGCTTCTCAGGAAGCTCCCGGTCCCAGTCATGCTCACTCTCTGCCCGTACGTGACCGATTCGATCTCGGTCCTCGGCGCGGCGATGAGGCTGCCGACGGTGGGCCCGAATTGGGCTTCGAGGTCGGCGCCGAAATCGATGGCCTCATCGAGCCCCGTAAACGAGAAGTTTCCCGACACCACCAGGTGGCGGGCCGAAGCGGGAGCGTTGCCAACCAAGTAAGGGAATCCACCCGAGGCGACCGACTCCAGTGTTCCTGCCCACAATGTGAACATGGCGGCAAGGACCGCCGCGGTCAAGCCAACCGCCACGGTGACCGCGGCGTCGAATCTCACCAGAACCCGAAGAGGGCTGAGCCACGTCACCATGGCTCGTCGCCCGCCCGCAGCAGAGTTGCCGGCCGCAGCCGTCCGATTCTTGCCGCTACCGCCGCTGCCAGAGCAACCAGGGCGAGGAGGGCCGTCGACGCCACCATCGCCACGGGCAGCCTGGGGAGTACAACGAGGACAGGTGGAACCGGCGCCGTCCCATCGGAGCCAAGGGTGACCGATCCCAACAGGAGCTGTGAGATCACGACTCCCAATCCGACTCCGGCCGCTCCGGAGACGAGCAGCATCACTGCGTGCTCGGTGGCGAGCCCCTTCGACAGCTGCCGGGGGGTCATTCCCACGAGGCGCAGCGAGGCGAGCTCGGGACGACGCTTGTCGATGGAGGTGACCAGTGCCGATCCCAGGGTCACCGCCACGAAACCACCGGCCAGTATCGATCCCAGGAGCGAGACACTGATCAGCCCCAGGGGGATCGGGTCGAGCAGCAGCTCCTCGGCAACCTCTGTGCGTACCGCCATGGTCTCGGGAGCCGTGACCCGAACACCGGGAACCGCTTGAGCGGCGTTGTCTCCCGGGGACGAGAGCCACCATTCATCGGGCCCTCCCACGAAGCCCGATGCGAGGTAGGTCAGCGTCGTCATGTTGGCCAAATCCATGACCACCAAGGGGTCTGAGGGATGGATCGTGGCCAGACGATCGATGACTCCGACAACCCGAAACTCACGCCTTCGCTCGGCGAAGACGTGGTTGAAGAGGTCACCCGTGGAGACCAGCGCCGCCTCAGCGAAACTCCTGCTCACCAGGACGGGTATATCCACATCGTGAGCGGGAGCGCCAGCGACGAATCGCACTCCTCGGCTTTCATCGTCGACGGGCACCTCCTCCCAAGGAACCAACACCACGCGGTCCCCGAGATCATTGGCGGCCAGCAGCGAGCCCAAGGTCACTCCCGCAGGTGAGCCGGAGTCGGAGGTCACCTTCGCCCCGATGAGGGTGAGATTGGAACCACCATCCACCTGTCCTCCATGAGTGGGTTCGAGAGGCACCGATGATGGGCCTTCGAACCGACCATTCATGGTGTGCAGGACTCCATTGCCATCTCGCAGAGCTACCTCCAGCATCCCTGGGGCCGGCGCCTCGGCGACATCGATGATCAGGGAGGTCAGGTTGCCCGGAAGCGCCACCCCGAACTCCCCGTGGACGCTGGGAAGGGACTGCACACGGAGTCGATCGCCGAGCAGCGTATTCCGGTCGAGGGCGACCAAGTCGAATGAGGGGCCGACCGCCAGCAACGATCCTCCACCACTGGGAGCACTCGAAGTGAGGTTGCGCTTCACCACCGGCGCCGAGGCGATGACGCCGCCCACGTCGGCATAACCTTCCCCAAAGGGGGCGGGGTGGGCGGCTGCACCCCGCTGGGGCGTGGCGACGATGTCGGCGCCAACTACATGGGAGGCACGGTCGAGCTGGCTGCGGCGCCATGTTGCACCAAAGGCAACTGCAAACACCAGGAGGCCAAGGGCTACGACGAGGAGTATCGAGCTGACAGCCTGTCCCCGATGGCGGGCGGTGAAACTTCGCAAGCCGAGCCAGGTGGCGGCATCAGCCCGCCGTCTCAGTGCGAACTCTATGAGGCGACCTGCTTGGGGAACCACCCTCAACACCAACGCGGGAGCGGCGAGCAGGGTCAGACCCGGCACCGCAACCAGCAGGGGATCCACACCGAGACCCGAGGATCCGGTCAAGAGCGAGGTGTCTCTACCCAACTGCCAAACGCCAAAGGCGGCGATGGCGACCAGGACCAAATCGAGACGCGAACGCTGCGCGAACCCCAGCCGAGCACCGGACCGTTGCGACCTCGACGCCGTGATGGTCATTATCAGGACGCCGGCGAGAACGATGGCCGCGGAGGCAGCGAAGGCAGTTCCTCCGAGCACCGGCTCCAGGGTTATCTCGGTGCCGGCAAAGACACCGAGTCGCGAAGTGGCGCCGATCAGCCAAGCCGCCAACGGAGGCCCCACCGCGATCGCTGGCACCCCCAGCAGCGACGCCTGACCAAATGCAGCCCGGGAGGTCTGTGTCTTGGTAGCACCCCGCCGCTCCAAGAGGACTAGCTCGCGGCGCAACGAGCCGGCGAGAACGGCAGATGCAGCCCAGCATGCGAAGACTGCCATCGTGGCCAGCTGAAGCCCAGAGGCGATGATTCCCACGTTGGCGATGGCCAGCTCCTGCCTCAGCCCGTCGGATATCGCACCGAACTCGGTCTCAACCCGGACTTGGTCACCGGAAAGCGACGAGGTGAAGTTGCCGATGCCGGCGGTCACATCTGCAAGGGTGTCGGGTCGGATCTGTTGCCCATCGAGGATGATCCTCCACTCCAGACGCCCACCGATCGACCCCAGGCGGCTTTCAAAGGCGGCGGGGGATACCAGCAGCGGTCCGGTGGTAGTGAACTCCGCTCTGATTCGCTGCCCTCCTAGATCGAGAGGTAGAGCCCACCAGTAGGGATCATCGGGATCGTCGATCCTGTAGATCGCCGTCACTCGGGCATCCACGTCGATGCGGGGCTGGCTCGCCGTAGTCGTCTCGATGATTTCTCCGACGGAGACGTCGAGCAAAGCGGCGGCGGGCTCGGAGACCGCGACTTCGAGCGGACCAGTGGCGGTTTCCTCACTCGGCCAAGAGCCGGAGATGACGGTGACTCTCGACTCCGCCTCCTCGTGGGCGACGAAGACGACTGCGCGGTATGGGGATGGCTCAGCGCGGAGGCTGAAGTTGACCGACTGCGATCGCCTGGTCACTGATTCGACCGGGAGGCTGCTGGATGCAGCCGAGCGCAATTTGGAGTCCAGCTCCGGCGTCGCGGCTCTGATGGGAAGCGACGCCAGGATATTCACCGCGCTGGTGTCCTCCGACTCGAGACCACTGCGAAGACCCACTGTTGCTATCGACTCGGCGAGCATGGGGACCACGGCAACCGCCACCGCCGAAATCATGAGGATCGCCGCTGTGGCGAGAGCAACCCCACGATGTTGCGCCAAGGCTCGCAGAGAGAGGAGAAGAGGGCTTTCCCACCGTTTGTCGCGGCGTGTCATGAAGTTGGGAGGATGGGCAGGGTCGCCGGCACCAAGCCGATGTTAAGCCTCGTCAAGGGGATTTACGCCGCGCCGACATGCTGGGAGCTGAGGCTTGCCCCACGGCCTGGAACGGCCAGGTATACGCTCGGAGGGATGGCCGAGACCAAGACGAGCAGGAGAACGGTCATCGAGCGCGGCGCCAGATGGCTGGTCTCGGGCTTTCTCATGGGCGCGGCCGACGTCGTGCCCGGGGTCTCAGGGGGGACCATCGCACTCGTGGTCGGCATCTACGAGCGGCTGGTGGCTTCGATCAGGGCCTGCAGCTCGGCGCTGGGTGAGTTGGCGACGGGCCGGCTGACTGCCGCCCGAGCTTGGCTTCAACGGGCCGAATGGGGACTTCTCGCGGGGGTTGTGCTCGGCATTGTCGGTGCCGTTTTCACGCTTGCCTCGGTGATCGAGGCCCAACTCGAGGCCAACCCGATACCGGTGGCAGCGCTCTTCAGTGGTCTGGTGATCGGCTCGGTGGCGATCGCCTGGGGGATGATGCACCGACCGCGTGGCGGGCATCTCTTCATCGCCGTTGTGACCGGCATCGCTCTCTTCGTGGCTCTGGGCATCCGAGGGTCGATATCGGAGGATGCAGTAGCCCAGGCGGCCGACCCTGCCGCGGTCGCTTTCCTCGGAGCGGGGGCGCTCGCCATCTGTGCCATGATCCTTCCGGGGATCTCGGGGTCACTGATCCTGGTCATCATCGGGATGTACGGACCGGTCTTGTCGGCGGTCGCCGATCGAGATCTGACCACGGTTGCCGTCTTTGTAGGAGGAGCCGCCATCGGTTTGGCGTTGTTCTCCCAACTACTCAATTGGTTGTTGGTCAGACACCATGATGTGGTGCTGGCGGGACTGGTCGGCTTGATGGCGGGCTCGCTTCGGGTGCTTTGGCCGTGGCCCGACGGTCTGCAAGGCACTGCGTTGGGACGCCCGCAGGGATCGGTGGCAATCGCTTTGCTCTGGGCAGCGGTGGGTCTGGTTGGAGTAACGGTGGTGGCCCGGATATCGAACCGAGTCGAGGCCGCTCTCTAGACGCGGGCGCTTGGGAGGTGACGATTCAGGACCTCCCATACCTGGGGGCGCGCCAGCGTTCTCTTCATCGTGTTGAGGGTCTTGATGAAGGTGGGAACGGCGGCCCGGACCTCCATCGGGTTGGGGCGCATCGCATGCTGGACCTGCGGTGACGGCGTCAGCACCACCGTGTCGGTTTCCGGCCAGGCGGTGGCGATTGCCTCGAGCTCGGTGGCCATGCAGTTTCTCCCCACACGGTCCAAAAGCCTCTCATGAGCCCATGCCCCAGGTCGTCTCTCGGTTACCGCCATCGGCGCCAGTATCAGAATGAGATCCAGAGGGGGCCCCACGCCCAGGACCAGATCGGCATTGGTGCCCGAGACGACGCCGCCGTCGACGAGCAGGTGACCGTCGAACTGGTAGGGGCGGAACAGCACCGGGATCGAGGACGAGGCGGCTACTGCGGCGGCCAGCCCTATCTCTGGGGCGCCCTCCGTTCCAAAGGCCACGCGGCGGCGGCGGACGATGTCGTAGGAGACGATTGCCGTGGGCCGCGACGGCCAGGAGTGGGCGGCATGGGCCCCGATCTGCTCCTCCACCCAACCGGCGAGCCCGGTGGTGTCAAAGCGCGCCGGCGCC